>JBIQML010000137.1:0-9474 GCA_044463405.1 Nakamurella lactea
CCGGTCATCCGCTGCGCCTGCCAGTGCACCGCCTCGGCGATCTCGGTGAAGGACAGCGAGGTGTCCGGGGTGCCGCGAACCCGGGCGCGACCGGCGGCCAGCTCGACGTCGGCGGCATCCACCTCCATCAGATCCGCTGCGGCGTCACGGATCCGGTCGGCCAGCCGGCCGGCTGCGACGTGCGCGGCGCCGCCGCCGATCACCAGCGATCGGCTGCCCCAGGTGCCCCACCCGTAACTGGACACGTCGGTGTCCCCCTCCCGGACCGACACCTGGTCGGGGGTGATGCCGAGCTGGTCGGCGACGATCTGCGCGAAACTGGTCTCGTGCCCCTGGCCGTGCCCGCAGGTACCGACGGTGACGGTGACCTCGCCGGTGGGGTCCATCCGGATGTGCGCCACGTCGTAGCCGGGCGTCATCCCCATGCTGCGCTGGCCCATGATCGAGGTGCCGTAGGCGGACCGCTCCGAGAAGCACGCCACGCCGACACCGAGCCGGGTGCCGGGGGCGGGTGTCCGGTCGCGCCAGCCGGCCTCGCGGATCTTGCTGTCCGCGAGTTCCAGGGCCTGCCGGTAGGAGCCCGGCTCGTAGGTGATCCCGTTGCACCCGGTGTAGGGGAAGTCCTCCGGCTGGATCAGGTTGCGCAGCCGTATCTGCACCGGGTCGATGCCCAGCCGACGCGCCGCGGAGTCCATCAGCCGCTCCATCACCAGCACGATCTGCGGTCGGGAAACCCCGCGATACGGAGCGGTGGGCGGCTTGTTGGTGGCCACCGCACGGGTGCGCGCGGAGTAGCGCGGCAGCTTGTACACCCCCGGCAGGTCGGCGGCGGCCATCAGCGGCTCGACGCCGCAGGTGAACGGATATGCCGAGTAGGCCCCGACATCGCACAAGATGTCGGCGTCCAGCGCCAGCAGCCGGCCGTCGGAGTCGAATCCGGCGCGCACGTGGAAGCGCTCCTCGTGGCCCTGGAACGACGCGGTCAGGCTGTCCCGCCTGTCCTCCACCCAGCGCACCGGGCGCCGCAGCTCGCGCGCCAGCATCGCGGCGACCAGTTCCTCCCGTCCCACCACGCACTTGAGCCCGAACCCGCCGCCGACGTCCGGCGCGATCACCCGCACCGAGCGCTCGGGCAGTCCCATCACCTCGGCGAGTGCGGAACGCACCTGGTGCGGCACCTGGGTGGACAGGTGCAGCACCAGCTGGCCGTCGCGGTCGTTCCATTCGGCCAGCGCGGTGCGCGCCTCCATCGGGCTGGCGCACAGCCGCGCGCTGGAGACGTCCTTCTCCACCACCAGCGCGGCGCCGGAGAGTTCGGTGGCCACGGCGGGGTCGTCGAACATGGTCAGGTCGATGAGAGTGCCGTCGGGGGCGGCGTCGTGCACCGGGCCGGCACCGGCCAGGGACTCCGCGATGGTCACCACCGGGACCCGCTCGGACAGCCGCAGCACCACCGCGTCGGCGCCGTCCTCGGCGAGGTAGGCGTCGTCGGCCACCACGGCGACGACCGGCTCCCCCACGAACCGGACCGCGTCGTCGGCCAGCAGCGGCATGGTGGTGCGCACGAACTCGGGCCGGGTCAGCACCGCGGTGAGCCCGGGTCGGTGCAGGTCCGCCGCCGTGAACACGCCGCGCACTCCGGGGATCTCGCGCGCCGCGGAGACGTCGACGCCGTCCACGGTCCCGGCCGCGACCGGGCTGCGGGTGAACGCCAGGTGCAGGGCCCGGGAGCTGAGAACGTCGTCGGTGTAGCGTCCGCGGCCGGTCAGGAACCGCCGATCCTCCTTGCGCTGCACCGGTGTTCCCACCCAGAGACCGTCCGAGGCCGCGGCGTGTCCGCTCATGCCGCGGGCTCCTCGCCGTCCGGCTCGGCAGTACCGCGCCTCGCACCGGCGGCGTCTCCGGCGGCCTCGGCGAAGGCCCGCTGCAGCAGGGTGTCCACCAGCTGCTTGCGATACCCGGTGCTGCCGTGCACGTCACCGGGCGGATCGACGGACGCGGCGGCGTCTGCGGCGGCCGCTCGCCAGGTCTCGGCGGTCGGCGGCTGCCCCGTCACCGCCCGCTCGACGTCCGGCAGGCGGATCGGCGTCCCGGCCACCCCGCCCAACGCGATCGCCACGTCGGAACACGCACCGTCCCTGATGTCGAAGGCGACCGCGGCCACCACGATGCCGAAATCGCCGTGGCGGCGCGCATATTCGGTCAATGCGGCATGGCTGCACGGGCGCGGGAACGTCACCTCGGTGACCATCTCGTCGGCGCCGCACTCGGTGCTCATGAAGCCGGTGAACCAGGAGGCCGCCGGGACGGTGCGGGTGCCGGCCGGACCCTGCAGCGCGATGTCGGCGTCCAGCAACAGCGACAGCACGCACCATTCCGCGGTGGGATCGGCGTGGGCAACGCTGCCGCCGAAGGTGCCCCTGGTACGGATCGGGAAGTGCCCGATCCAGCGGGCCGCGCGGGGCAGCACGCCGTAGCCTCGCACCGGAGCCGGCATCGCGTTCTCCACGGCCCGGTGCCTGGTCAGCGCGCCGATGCGCAGCGCGTCCCCGTCCCGGCGGAGGTACTGCCAGTCGGCGATGCCGCCGATGTCCACCAGCGCGCTGGGCCGGGCCAGCCGGAAGTTCATCATCGGCACCAACGACTGACCGCCCGCGAGCAGCTTCGCCTCGTCACCCAGCTCCCCCAGCAACTCGATGGCCTCATCCGCACTGTGGGCCCGGTGGTAGGTGAACGGCGAAGGCTTCATGCGGCGGGCTCCGATCCTCGGGCGTCTGGGTGGGTGCCGTACCCTTGGTATACCATATTTCAAACCCGTCACGAGGGGAAGGCGCATGGCCCCGGTACTCGTCGACCGCTGGCACGGTGCGACACGCATCCGCTTCGACGAGCCCGATCGCCGCAACGCCATCGGACTGGACACCGTCCGGTCCATCAAGGATGCGCTGGCCGACCGTCCCGATGCCGTGGCGGTGCTCGGCAGTACCGACCCGGCGACGTTCAGCGCCGGCGCCGATCTGAAGGCGGAAGACAGCGTACGGCAGCGGATCTCGTCCGAGCTGTACGACTGCTACACCATGATGCTGACCCGGCCGGGGCCGGTGCTCGCCGTGCTGGAGGGCGTCACCGTGGGCGGCGGGGCGCAACTCGCCACTGCCTGCGACGTGCGGATATCCGGACCGCACTCCCGGTGGCGCTGGGTGGGTCCCGCGCACGGCCTCGCGGTGGGTAGCTGGGTGCTACCCGCGCTGGTGGGCCGCGGCAGGGCGCTGGAGCTGATGCTCAGTTCCCGGTGGGTGGACGCGGACGAGGCGGCCCGGATCGGGCTGACGGCACGGGTTTCCGACGACCCGTGGGCCGCTGCCGCGCACCTCGTCGACGATCTGGCGGGGCTCGTTCCGACGGCACTCGCGGCCATCAAGCACGTGAGCCTGCACTCCGGGCTACTGGCGTCGTTGCGCGCCGAGCGCGACGCCAACCAGGACTGGAGCGGCCACGTCCCGTCGTCCGGCGCCGACCGGCAGCGCGCGGCCCGATCGTGACAGCCCCCGACCTCGGCCACGCGGTCGATCGCGCCGTCGCGGCGGTGCTGCGCGATCCGCGGTCCGTCCCGGTGGCGGTGACGGAAGATCTGGACGGCGCCGGTCCGGGCACTGCGGCCAGTGCGGCCGGCACGCGTGCCGTGACGAGCACGGCGAGCACCGCGAACACGGCGAGCGCTGCCGGCACTGCCGGCATGAGCGACGTAACGAGCGCTGCCGGCGCTGCCGTCGCGACACGCATCTTCACAGGCGCCCCGGCCGCCACCGACCTGCTGGATCGCGCCGCGCGCGGCGCCGCCCGGTGGCCGGGCATCCTGCTCGACGCACCGCCGTCCGGAACGCGGACGCCCGGGACTCCGTCACCGCCGGGAGCCCCAGCGCCTGAACCGGCGGATCCGCCGCCGTCCGGGCCGCTGTCCGGGATCCCGGTCGCCGTCAAGGACAACATCGACGTCGCGGGCCTCGTCACCGGCATGGGCGGGCCGACCGGCAGGCACCGCCCCGACCGGGACGCGACCGCCGTGCGCCGGCTCCGCGCCGCCGGCGCCGCGATCCTGGGTCATGTCGCGATGCGTGAACTCGCCTGGGGGGTCACGACTCCCGGCTGCCCCAACCCCTGGCGTGCCGGTCACGACACCGGCGGATCCAGCGGCGGATCGGCCGCCGCCGTCGCGTCCGGGATCGCCCCGGTCGCCCTCGGATCCGACACGGGAGGATCCATCCGCATCCCCGCCGCGCTGTGCGGCGTCACCGGCCTGCGCCCGACGCACGGCGCCGAACCCATGGACGGCGTCGCCGAGATGGCGCCCGAACTGGACACGATCGGGCCGCTGGCGTTGTCGGCGGCGGATTGCCTGCTGGTGCACGAGATCATCGCCGGTCCGGGCGAACCGGCCCCGGAGGACTTGAACGGGCTGACGGTCGGGGTGCTGGACGGCTGGCAGGGTCGGGTGGACCCGGCCGTGCAGCGCGCCGTCGGCGACGCGGCCGCCGCGCTGACCGCGCGGGGCGTTCGCCTGGTGCCGGTCGATCTCGGGTCATCGGGACTGGCCTCGTGCGTCGCGTACGTGCTGATGCTCATCGCCTCGGCGCGGCGCTACCTGGCGGAGGCCGAGGAGCACGCCGGCAGCGTCGACCCTGAGGTGCTCGAGCAGTTGCGTCAGGGCGGCCGCATCGACGCCGACCCGGAGCTGTACCCCCGGGCCCTGGCGCTGGCGGCCGCGATGCGCCGCGACGTGCTGGACGCCATGGCGCGGCAGGGTCTCGCGGCGGTGCTGGGCCCCGTCACCGCCGTGAACGCCGTGCCGTCGGGTGCCGACACCGTCGGAGTCGGGGACCGCCCGGTCCCGGTGTCCGACGCGCTGTCCCGGTACACGGCGCTGGCATCGGTGACGGGATTGCCGGCGCTGTCGCTGCCCGCGGGGCTGCACGACGGCATGCCGGTGGGGGTGCAGCTGATGGGCGGCCCCCGATGCGAGCGCACCCTCGCGATGCTGGCCGGACCGATCGAGCGCGGCCCGGGCGCGGCCGTGGCCGAGGCCCGGCGCGCGATGTGGCCATGACGCGATCGCGACCGTGGCCATGACCCCGCGCCCCCGTGCGCTCCGGGTGCTGTGCTCGCTCCGCCGAGGATCACAGCAGTTTCACCGGCGGCTCGACCGGTCGGGGCTCCGGCGGGCGTACGACGGCCCGTCAGGACTCGGAGAGGGTCGACCGGTCCGGCGCGGCCGCCGGATCAGCAGCGCCCGCCCGATCAGGAACGGCCGCCGGGTCCTGCGCGGCCGCGACCGCTCCCGCGGCCAGCAGGTCGTCGATGTCGGCCGGGCGGTAACCGATCTCGCCCAGGATCTCCCGGGTGTGCTGCCCGAGCAGCGGCGCCGGCCGGCGGACGCTGGCGGGGGTCTCGGAGAGCTTGGCCGGCATGCCGAGCGCGTGCATCGGTCCGATCGTGGGGTGCTCGACGTCCAGCACCATTTCCCGCGCCAGCGCCTGCGGCTGCGCGAGCGCCTGGCCGTAGGTCAGCACCGGGCCCCCCGGCACCCCGGCCGCGTCCAGCGCCGCCACCCAGGTCGCGGTGGGCGCCGTGCGCAGGATCTGCTGCAGCTCCGCCGCGAGCTCGTCGGCGTGCGCGGGACGCGAGGTGGCGTCGGCATACTCCGGACGCTGCAACAGGTCCGGCCGATCCAGTACCTGCAGGCACAGCCGCTCGAACAGCCGGTCGTTGTTCGCGCCGATGGTGACGTAACCGTCGGCCGTCTCGAACGCCTGGTACGGGGCGTTGTACCGGTGCCGGCTGCCCTCCGGCTTCGGCTCGATGCCCGCCCCGAAGTAGGCGCCGGCCTCCCACACCGTCAGCGACAGTCCGGCGTCCACCAGGGATACGTCGATGTACTGGCCGCCGCCCTCGCGCAGCCGTCGGATGTAGCCGGCCATCACGGCGTTCGTCGCCACCAGCCCCGCCGCCAGGTCGTTGATCGCGACACCGACCTTGGTGGGCTCGCCACCCGGGGAGCCCGTCATGCGCATCAGGCCCGTCATGCCCTGCGCGATGATGTCGAAGCCTGCCCGGTGCCGGTCGGGACCGGTCTGGCCGAACCCGGTGATGGAGCAGTACACCACGTCCGGGTTGGCGCGGTGCGCAGCGGCGTAGTCCAGCCCCAACCGCTGCATCACACCCGGGCGGAAGTTCTCCACCACGATGTCCGCTCGTGCCAACAACTCCGCCGCGATGCGGTGGCCCCGCTCGCCCTTCAGGTCCAGTGCCAGGGAGCGCTTGTTCCGGTTGACCATGGCCGACGGGTAGCTCTCGCCGGCGACGAACGGTGCCATGAAGCGGGAGTCGTCGCCGTGCGCGGGATGCTCGACCTTGATCACGTCGGCGCCGTAGTCCCCCAGCGTCATCGTGCAGTACGGCCCGGACAGGTAGCGGCTGAAGTCGATCACCGTCACGCCCGCCAGCGGCTGCATACCCACGTTCCCTCCGCCTGCCGGTGCGCCGTGCCGGTTCGCCGCGCATCCGATTCGTGATATATGGTATACCAACACTCACCGTTCGTAGAGTGGCACCCTCGAAGGAGTCGCGCATGGATCTCAACCTGACCGGCAAGGTCGCCTTCATCACGGGCGCCAGCAAGGGCATCGGTCGCTCGGTGGCGCAGCGACTGACCGCCGAGGGCTGCGATGTGGCGATCACAGCGCGGGGCGAGCAGGCCCTGGCCGAGACCGCCGCGCAGATCGCCGCCGACTCCGGCCGTCGGGTCATCCCGCTGGCCGGGGACATGGGCGACGCCGCCGACGTGCAGCGCTGCGTGGACGCCGCCATCGAGCAGCTCGGCCGGATCGACATCCTGGTGACCTGCGCCGGCTCCTCCCCCGGCGGCCTGCTCAGCGAGCTCACCGAGGAGCAGTGGCAGGAGAGCCTGAACCTGAAGTTCCTCGGCTACGTGCGCACCGTGCGCGCCGTGGTCGGCCACATGGTCGAGCGCGGCAGCGGATCGATCGTGCTGGTGGTCGGCAACGACGGGCTCAAGTCCAGCTACTGGGAGATGACCGCGGGCGCCGCCAACGCAGCGGACATCAACTTCGCCTCGTCGATCGCGGAACAGTATGGCCCGCAGGGCATCCGGGTGAACACGGTGAATCCCGGGCCGGTCAACACCGACCGCTGGGACGGGCTGGAGAAGGCGTTCGCCCGCGACATGGGGGTGGACCAGGCGACCGCGCACCAGCGAGCCGTCGCCTCCATCCCGATGGGGCGGATCACCGAGCCGGACGAGGTCGCGGCGCTGGTCGCGTTCGTCGCATCGGATCTCGCCCCGACCCTGCACGGGGCGCACATCCCCATCGACGGTGCGCAGCAGAAGGCCCTGATGGACCGCCGTCGCTGATCGCGCCATCATGAGGTTCTCCAGCAGCGCACCCGTCGAGCGCGAACCCGGCGCGGCATTCGCCGCCGCCCGCCACGCCGCCGGGATGCTGGCCGCCGCCGGCGGCACCGCGCTGCAGAGCACCACACCGCACGGCGCAGCGCCCGAGGGCGCATCGCCCGGCGACACGGCATCCGCCCTCCTGTCCGGCACGATCGGCAGCCTGCCGGTGAGCTACCACGTCACGCTCCGGCTGCTCGCCGGCGACGCCACGACACGCACCGTCCGCTACCGGATGCGCGGCAGGGAATGTGCCGGGCAGGGCGATATCGACGGCCTGGTGGAACTGAGAATCTCACAATCCGACACCGACTCGGGCGCAGCAACTCTCGACCTCACCGCGGACCTGGACGTCCGCGGCAGGGTCGCCCGGTTCGGCGGCCAGCCACTGCGCGACGCGGTTGCCGGCGCGACCGCCAGGGTGGCCGCCGCGCTCTCCCACGGCTCCGGAGAACCTGGCGGTGACAAGGTCCTCGGGGAGTCCGTCACCGCCCTGCACGCCGATACCGCCGTCCCGACCGGACCCCCGGCACCGGGGACCGGCACGACGGGCCGCGGCCCGGGGCAACCGGCACCCGGCAAGCCTTCGGGGTGGCGCCTGACGGTTCCACTGGCGGCGGGCGCGCTGGCCATCGCCGGCGCCGCATTGATCCGCAGGAGACGGAAGGCTGGTGACGACCGTGCCATACGCGACCACCGATGACGGGGTCCGGCTGCACTACGAGGAGACCGGCAGCGGCCACCCGTTGCTGTTCCTGCACGAGTTCGCCGGCGATCACCGCTCCTGGGAGCCTCAGGTGCGGCACTTCGCCCGCCGCTACCGGTGCCTGACCTTCGACGCGCGCGGATACCTGCCCTCCGAGGTGCCGAGCGATCCCGCTGCGTATGGCCAGTACCGGGCCGTCGACGACGCGATCGCGGTGCTGGACGCCGCGGGAGCCGAGACCGCCCACGTGGTGGGTAATTCCATGGGCGGATTCGGCGCCCTGCACCTGGGCCTTCGGCATCCCGACCGGGTCAGCGCCGTGGTGGCGGCCGGCTGCGGCTATGGTGCGCATCCGGACGCCCAGCAGAAGTTCCGGGACGAGTGCGAGACGATCGCGGTGGCGTTCGAGACCGAGGGGTCGGCCGGCATGGCGTCCTGGTACGGCGTCGGGCCGGCGCGGGTGCAGTTCCAGGCCAAGGATCCGCGCGGCCATGCCGAGCACGTGGCGATCCTGGCCGAGCACGACCCGGTGGGCGCCGCCCTGACGATGCGGGGTGTGCAGAAGGGCCGGCCGTCGCTGTACGCGCTGCGCGAGGAGTTCGCGGCGATGGACGTGCCGGTGCTGATCATCGCCGGTGACGAGGACGACGGGGCGCTGGAGACCGACCTGATGCTCAAGCGAACGATCCCGCGGGCCGGGCTCGCGGTGCTGCCCAAGTCCGGGCACCTGACCAACCTGGAGGAGCCGGCACTGTTCAACGAACTGGTGGGCACCTTCCTGACGCAGGTCGAGAACGGCCGCTGGACCGCCAGGGATCCGCGCTCGATGTCCGGGTCGACCACCGGCGCGCGATAACGGCCGGCCCGGAATCGCCGCCCGCGTGCCCGTTGTCGTGCCGCGAGGGTCGGCGGAGGCCAGGCCTCATCCGGTTCCGGTGGGTGGCGCCGCCGTGCTGGACTGCACCTCGTGCAGGTTCGCCATCATCGGATCCTGCACGGTCGCCTCGGCGTTCCACTTCTGCTTGGTGCTACCGTCGCAGTCCTCGACCGTCACCTTGAAGTAGTAGTCGTGGTACATGTCGTTCTCGCCGCCCAGCGAGATGACCTGCGCCCATTCCTTGGTCGCCGCGTCCTGGATGTCGGCGTCCATCGTGTTGACGGTGCGCAGCTCGTCGTTGGCGGCCCGGTGCTTGCGCATCACCCGCTGGTGGGCCTCCGCGTTGCGGGCGTAGCCGTTGTAGGAGCCGGCGACGGCGGCCAGCTCGGCCGAGCGGCGGTAGGC
The DNA here is from genome assembly GCA_044463405.1 of Nakamurella lactea. GTDB lineage: Bacteria > Actinomycetota > Actinomycetes > Mycobacteriales > Nakamurellaceae > Nakamurella > Nakamurella lactea_B. The sequence continues at coordinate 9,457 of JBIQML010000137.1, forward strand.
CGCGCCGGTCATCAGCGC
>JBIQML010000138.1:0-6573 GCA_044463405.1 Nakamurella lactea
GTGCCGGAGTGCATGGCGTGGTTCTTGTCGGTCAGCCGGCGGGTGAGCGCGATGATCTCGGCCAGCGCGATCTCCACCACGCTGCGGGTGTTGGAGTACGGCGCGTTGAACACCGCCACGCCGCGGGTGGCGGCGGCCGGCAGGTCGATCTGGTTGGTCCCGATGCAGAACGCACCGATGGCGCGCAGGTTCGGCGCGGCATCCAGTGCGGCGGCGGTCACCTGGGTCCCCGAGCGGATGCCCAGCAACTCGACGTCGGCGAGTTCGGAGACGAGTTCGTCCTCCGACAGCGCGCGATCCATGGTGCGGATCTCGTGACCGGCGTCCGTCAGCAGGGTGACGGCGGTCGGGTGGATGTTCTCCAACAGCAGCGTTCGCACGCGAGATCTTCTTCCAGTGTCGGTCGGGCGGTGCCCCGGGTGGGGCGGCCGGGAACGCCGGTGAGGTCGACGGTGGCCCGGCCCGGTGCAGTGACCAGCGTAGACGCCGGCCGGAGGCGGGTTCGGGGCCGGTGGTGTGGCGGCGCGCACGAGTGGTGGGTGCTCGGAATGTTCGGGGCGCTAGCGAGCGCTCGGGCTCGGGTCCGCCCGGCGGATGCGCCTCGCGGTCGGCAGCGTCGGCTCCGGGTCCTCCATCACGTACCGGATCGCGTCAAGCTCCACGTCGGTGAGCGACATCTCGTGATCGAAACTGCGCGGAAATCCGGCCGGAACCCTGAAGGCCCCCTGAGGCACGGAGCCGAGTACCCCCGCGAGGAAGGCGGCGTCGCGCTGGGAGGCGCGCCGGACACGTTCGGTGAGCTGCGGCGACAGGTGCAGCAGCGAGGACACTCCGTCCCCCACTCCGGCGAACGCCTGGAGGAGCGTGCTTCTGCGCTGCGCGAAGTGCTGGAAGGGATAACCGCAGCGGGCGTGACGCAGTGCCAACAACGCCTTTCCCGGCAACCGTCGATTTGCTCTGCGCCGATCCGCCACCTCGTTCGGCAGGCGAAGACATCGACACAGAACGTCGACGATGTCCAAGCCTTGGATGTCGACAGGCTCGACTGATGCCACCTCGATCCTATTGTCCGGCGCGAAACTGCGAAGGAGTTCGTAGTAGCCCGAATATTCGAAAACCTCGAAGCCGTACAGCGCCGCGAACGCGTCGGAGAATTCGGTGATCCCGCTGTTCGGCCTGCCTACGATGACGGAGTCGGGAACATCGAACATTCCGCCTCGAATGTACTGACTGTACACAGACTCTGCGAACTGGAAGCTGTTCCGTATCAGAAAGATGCAGGTGACATTCTCTGCACCGAATCGACTATTCAACAGTTCCACGACAGTGGCGACCCGGCTGTCGGTCAACAGCGACTCAGCAAATGCTTCGCACGACAGGAGGACTCTATCGCAGCCATTGTTGGCGCCCTCGTCAGCGAGGGCGGCGACCGCGCCCTGCAACTCGGATACGGGGGTGTTGCACAACGGGAGGTGACTGCGGTAACCCGCCACTTCGCGGAAGGCCCTCGGGTAGCAGAAGCCGAGGGCGCGATGGGACTCGTCGTTCCGGGCGAAGAATTGCTGCAGCGTTGTCGAGGCGCACTTGGGCATCCCGACGTGCAGGAATACCTTCGTGGTCCGAGCACGCGGCCCGTCCGCCGTCGGCCCGTCCACCGTCGGCCCGTCCACCGTCGGCACGGTCGTCGGCTGCCGCGGAGGGTTCGCACCAGCTGGCAAGGCTGCCCGCTCCTCCCGCGATCGCTGTCGGTCGCAGCGTACCGAGCCGTGACCTCACCGACGACGGACGACGGCGCTCCCCGCGCATCTAGACTTCTCGGTCGTGTCCGACACCACCGATCCGACTGCGAGCAGCGCCCGGCTGACGAGCGCCCAGCGGGACGCCGTCACCGCCCTGGCCGATCGGTTCCCGGTCGCCGACGAACTGGGCGGGCGCTTCGCGGATGCCGGTCACGAGCTGTACCTGGTCGGCGGGTCGGTCCGGGACGCCCTGCTGGGCCGGCTGGGCAGCGACCTGGACTTCACCACGGACGCCCGGCCGGAGCAGATCCTGGCGATCGTGGACGGCTGGGCCGACGCGACCTGGACCACCGGCATCGAGTTCGGCACCGTGGGTGCCGCGAAGGGCGGCGTGCAACTGGAGATCACCACCTACCGGTCGGACCTGTACGACGGGGTGACGCGCAATCCCGATGTCACGTTCGGCGACACCCTGGACGGCGACCTGGTGCGGCGCGACTTCACGATCAACGCCATGGCGCTCTCGGTGCCCGGGCACGAGTTCACGGACCCGTACGGAGGGCTGGCGCAGCTGCGGGACGGGGTGCTGGACACGCCCGGACCGCCGGAGCGGTCGTTCCGCGACGACCCGCTGCGGATGATGCGGGCCGCCAGGTTCGTCTCCCAGCTCGGCGTGACCGTCGCCCCCCGGGTGGTCGAGGCGATGACGCAGATGGCCGGCGAGATCACCCGGATCACCGTCGAGCGGGTCAACGCCGAGTTCTCCAAGCTACTGTGCGGTGGCGACCCTCGGGCCGGCCTGGTGATGTTCACCGACACCGGCCTGGCCGAGCATGTGCTGCCCGAGTTCCCGGCTCTGCGCCTGGAGCGCGACGAGCACCACCAGCACAAGGACGTCTACCAGCACACCCTGACGGTGCTGGACCAGGCGATCGCGCAGGAAGCGGATGGTGCTGATCTGGTTCTGCGGCTGGCCGCGCTGCTGCACGACATCGGAAAGCCGGCCACCCGCCGGTTCGAGCCCGGGGGCGGGGTGAGCTTCCACCACCACGAGGTGGTCGGCGCCAAGATGGCCCGAGCCCGGCTGCGCGCCCTGCGCTACCCGAAGGCGGTTGTCGACGAGGTCAGTCAGCTGGTGTTCCTGCACCTGCGCTTTCACGGCTACGGCACCGGAGCCTGGACCGACTCGGCGGTGCGCCGGTACGTCACCGACGCCGGTGACCTGCTGCCCCGGCTGCACAAGCTGGTGCGGGCCGACTGCACCACCCGCAACCCCCGGCGAAGGGCGGCGCTACAGCGCTCCTACGACGATCTGGAGCGACGGATCGCCGAGATCGCCGAGGCCGAGGACCTGGCCAGGGTCCGTCCGGACCTGGACGGCAACGCCATCATGGAGTTGCTGGGCGTGAAGCCGGGTCCGGTGGTGGGTCGGGCATGGAAGTACCTCAAGGAGCTGCGGCTGGAGCACGGGCCGATGGATCGCGATGCCGCGGAGATCGCGCTGCTGGCCTGGGCGGCTCGTGAGGGCCTGATCGACCCGACGACGGGCAGGCCGGTGACCTCGTCACCGCCAGCACCCTCGAGTCGCGGATCTGGCGACGCGCGATAGCGCGTGCTGGCACCCACGGGGGCCTCAGCGCGCGTGTACCGAGCGGAGCGCGGCCGGGTAGCCCACCGCGGTCGCCAGGTACACCGCCGCCATCGCCAGCAGCAGCGACACGCTCAGGCCGTTGTAGGGCACCACGGTCGCGCCGATCACGAACGCCCCGACGTAGGAGATGTTGTTGGCCGTGTCGTACAGCGCGAATACCCGCCCCACGTAGGCGTCGTCGGAATCCGCCTGCACGATGGCGTCCACGCATACCTTGCTGGCCTGGTAGGTGAACGCCAGGATCGGGGCCGCGATGATCGTGGTCACCATCTGGAACGCCGGCCCGCAGGTCACCACCGTCACCGCCGACAGCAGCAGCAGCGAGATGATCGTGGTGGTGCGGCCGAGCAGGCGCACGATCACGGGCGTCAGCACCGCCCCGGCGAACAGCCCCAGGGAGATCGCCGCGAGCACCTCGGCGAGCCCGTTCAGCCCCGGTAGCAGCGGCCCCACCCGCTCGGTGAAGTGGTGCTGGTACTGCAGCAGGATCAGCAGGGTGGCCATGCCGAAGCAGAACCGCACCAGCACCACCACGGAGATCGCCAACCCCACGGTCGGCCGCGTCACGGCATGCCCGAACCCGCCGGCCAGCCCGGTCAGCACCGCCCGTAGCGGACGGACAGGCTCGTCGGTGGAATCGGGGCCCAGCGCCGCCGGGGCGAACCGGCGGGCGATCAGCACGGCGAACAGGTAGAAGATCACCACGCTGGCGGTGACGGCGGCGACCGGAAGGTCCGTGTCCCCCACCAGGTCGCGCATCAGGATGGCGTAACCGCCACCCGCGGCCGTGGCGATCGCCCCGCTGGTCGTGCACAGGGCGTTGGCGGCCACCAGGTTCCGGCGGGCGATGGTGTGCGGCAACGCCGCCGACAGACCGGAGCCGACGAACCGGGCCGCGCCGGTGACGGCCAGCGCCGTGATCAGCAGCAGCCAGGACGGCGATCCGGCGGCGAGTTCGGCGGCGATCAGCGCCACCAGGACGCCGCGCAGCACCGTGGCGACGATGATCACCCGGCGGCGCGACCAGCGGTCCAGCAGCGCCCCGGCGAACGGGCCGATGATCGAGTAGGGCAGCAGCAGCACGGCGAACCCGCCCGCGATCGCCGCCGCGGAGCTCTGCCGCTCCGGGTTGAACAGCACGGCGCTGACCAGGGCCCCCTGGAAGGCCCCGTCACCGAAGGAGGAGAACACCCGGACGCCGACCAACCGGCGAAGCCCGCGCACCCGAAGGAGCCCGCGCAGGCCGTGCGCGGAGGGCGGGCCGGTGACGCCGCCGTTGGCCGGGTGGGCGTCGCGATCCGGTCTTGCTGGACGGTCTGGGTGGTTTGGGTGGCCTGAGCCGCGTGGGCGGTTGGCACGGTCTGGACCGCGTGGGCGGTTGGCACGGTCTGGACCGCCTGGGCCGTTGGCGCGCTCGGCCGGTCGACCGGTAGGTGGGCGGCCGGGGTCGGCGGCAGTCGGATGACCGCACTGCCCGAGGCCCGAGGGGTCCGCCATCACGCTGAAAACGGTACGGGAGTCCGCTGCCGGCCGCGTTGGTTCGGCTCAGTTGGGCGGCAGGGGCAAGAATGTCAGTGATGAGCGCGCTGGAGTCGATCAAGCCCGGATGGCTGCTGGTGGCTGCTCCGCAACTGGGCGACCCGAACTTCCGGCGCACCGTGGTGTACCTGATCGCGCACGGCGCGGAGGGCACCATCGGGGTGGTGCTGAACCGGCCCAGCGAGACCGCGGTCTACAACGTGCTGCCCGCGTGGGCGGGGCACGCCAGCCGGCCGCAGGCCGTGTTCGTCGGCGGGCCGGTGCAGACCAGCGCCGCCATGTGCCTTGCCGTCCTGCGCACCGGGGTGGATCCGGACGAACGGCCCTCCATGGCGCGGGTCAGCGGGCCGGTGGTGCTCGTCGATCTGGACGCCGAGCCGGACGCGGTGACGGAGGACCTGCGGGGGCTGCGGATCTACGCCGGGCACGCCGGATGGGGCGCGGACCAGCTGGCCGACGAGATCGGCGAGGGTGCCTGGTACGTGCTGCCCGGGCTCCCGGACGACCTGCTGGCTGGGCCGACCACGGACCTGTGGTTCCGGGTGCTGCGCCGGCAGCCGCTGCCGCTGGCACTGCAGGCCTATCACCCGGGTGACCTGAGCCGGAACTGACCCGGAGCCCGCCCGCCCGCTCGCCCCGGCCCCCGCACCCCCGGCCGCATGGATCAAGTTCCGCGGCATGCATGAACGTCGCGCTGATGTGACATATGTGGCTGGTGGGACAAAGTTGGTGCATGCCGGAGAAGTTGATCCACGCGGGAATGGTTCGGGAGGCCGGCCGGCGCGCGCGATGTCAGGACCGGGCCGAGCCGGCCCGCCGCACCCCCGGCCGCATGGATCAAGTTCCGCGGCATGCATGAACGTCGCGCTGATGTGACATATGTGGCTGGTGGGACAAAGTTGGTGCATGCCGGAGAAGTTGATCCACGCGGGAATGGTTCGGGAGGCCGGCCGGCGCGCGCGATGTCAGGACCGGGCCGAACCGGCCCGCCGGGCATCCGCGCCACCCGCTACCGGCGGGGCGCCCGTCGTCGCGGCCCCACCGGCCGGGGTCGGGGTGTTGCCGCACCCTCCGTCACCGCAGCCGCATCCGCCGCAGCACGATCCGGTCGGCTCGGGCTTCCGCGCCGGGCGGGGCACCGTCATCGCCGCCCGCTCCCCCATCGTCGACGCCACGTACATCTGCCCGAGCAGTCCGACCAGGCCGAGCACCGCCACCACGATCGCGCCGACCACGCCCATCGGCAGCGCCAGTACCAGGGCTGCGCACACGATGCCCACGCCCGCGGCGCCCGCCACCAGCGGCGCCGCCACCCGGTTGGCCAGCGCGAACGCCCGCTCGCTGGCCATCGCAGCGGGGGTGTGCAGGCCGAGCCGGCCGCGGCGATCCAGCGTTCCGTCCCATCCGCGGTAGGCGGTGATCGCCGCCGGGATCGCGAGCAGCAGCAGCACGGCGGCCAGCGGGATCGTCAGGGCGAGTGGGGCGTGCGACACGGTGCCGATGGTAGTGCCGGCCGCCGGTCGACGGGATCCGGCCGGTGCGCGCCGCCCAGCGGGCGCCCGGCGATCGCCGGGGACCGACCCGCGCCCATCGCCGGGGACCGACCCGCGCCCATCGCCGGGGACCGACCCGCGCCCATCGCCG
>JBIQML010000138.1:6673-9432 GCA_044463405.1 Nakamurella lactea
GGGACCGACCCCGCCGTGCCACCGGGAAATCCGTGCACGTCAGGGCGGTATGATCGCGCCATGGCACGCGTGCTGCTCCTTGCCGAGCCGCGCTGACCGGGCCGCCTCCGGCGGGGCTCCGGGCGGCGCGGCGATCCCTCCTGCATCCAGGAGGGATTTTTTGTGCCCGCACTGTGCCCACAACGGTGGCGGGAACAGCACGCAGGCGGCGACATGACGACAGGCGAGGACCAGACGATGACCGGCACCACCGACGAATCCACTACGGTGCGGGCGACGGCACCCGGCAGCGGGCCGGCCGCGCCCGGCCAGGACGCCGACACTCCCCCGTTTCGCTACACCGCCGCCCTGGCGAACGAGATCGAGGCCCGCTGGCAGGACTTCTGGGAGTCCGAGGGCACCTTCTATGCGCCGAACCCGGCCGGACCGCTGGCCGCTGGGGATGGTTCGATCGGCGGTGACGTGCCGGCCGACAAGACCTACCTGCTGGACATGTTTCCCTATCCCTCCGGGGCCGGGCTGCACGTCGGACATCCGCTGGGCTACATCGGCACCGACGTGCTGGGCCGATACCTGCGGATGACCGGCCGGAACGTGCTGCACACCGTGGGCTACGACGCCTTCGGCCTGCCCGCCGAGCAGTACGCGGTGCGCACCGGCACGCACCCGCGCACCACCACCGAGGCCAACATCGGCCGGTACCGCGCGCAACTGCGCCGGCTGGGCTTCGCGCACGACGCCCGCCGCAGCGTCGCCACCACCGACCCGGGATTCTTCCGGTGGACCCAGTGGATCTTCCTGCAGATCTTCGGCTCCTGGTTCGACCCGGACGCCGACGGCGGACGCGGCGCCGCCCGGCCCATCGAGACGCTGGCCGAGCAGTTCGCCACCGGCGCCAGGCCGACCCCGGACGGCCGCCCGTGGGCGGAACTGAGCCGGCCCGAGCAGCAGAAGGTGCTGGCCGGCTACCGGCTGACCTACATCGACGAGGCCCCGGTCAACTGGTGTCCCGGCCTCGGCACCGTGCTGAGCAACGAGGAGATCACCCCCGAGGGCACCAGCGAGATCGGCAACTTCCCGGTGTTCCGGCGCAACATGCGCCAGTGGATGATGCGCATCACCGCCTACGCCGACCGGCTGCTGGACGACCTGGACCGGCTGGACTGGCCGGAGTCCATCAAGGCGATGCAGCGCAACTGGATCGGCCGGTCGACGGGTGCCCGGGTCAGCTTCGTGGTCGCAGATTCGGGCGGTGACGAGGACCCGGCGCCGGTGATCGACGTCTACACCACCCGCCCGGACACGCTGTTCGGCGCCACGTTCATGGTGCTGGCGCCGGAGCATCCGCTGGTGGAGCGGATCACCGCCGCCGCGTGGCCGGAGGGCACCAAGGAGCCCTGGACCGGCGGATTCGCCACTCCGGCGCAGGCGGTGGCCGAGTACCGGCTGGCCGCGTCCCGCAAGTCGGACCTGGACCGGCAGGAGAACCGGGACAAGACAGGCGTTTTCACCGGAACGTTCGCCGTCAACCCGGCGACGGGTGCCCGGATCCCGGTGTTCCTGGCCGACTACGTGCTGATGGGCTACGGCACCGGCGCGATCATGGCGGTGCCCGGCCAGGACACCCGCGACTGGGACTTCGCCACGGCGTTCGAGCTGCCGATCATCCGCACCGTGCAGCCGCCGGACGATCACGACTCGGACACCGCCTACACCGGTGAGGGTCCGGCCATCAACAGCTCCAACGCGGAGGTGTCGCTGGACGGGCTGGACATCGCGGACGCCAAGCGGCGCATCATCGAATGGTTGGGACGCAACGGATCCGGTGCCGCCCAGGTGCAGTACAAGCTGCGCGACTGGCTGTTCAGCCGGCAGCGGTACTGGGGCGAGCCGTTCCCGATCGTCTACGACGAGGACGACGTGGCCATCGCGCTGCCGGACGAGTACCTGCCGCTGGAACTGCCGGAGGTGGAGGACTACTCGCCGAAGACGTTCGACCCGCAGGACGCGAACTCCACCCCGGTCCCACCGTTGGACCGGGCCACCGAGTGGAAGGCGGTGACGCTGGACCTGGGGCACGGGCCGCGGCAGTACCGCCGCGAGCTGAACGTGATGCCGCAGTGGGCCGGTTCCTGCTGGTACGAGCTGCGCTACTTGGACCCCACCAACGAGAAGTACTTCTGCGACCCGGATGTCGAGAGGTACTGGATGGGCAAGGATCCGGACCGGCCGAACGATCCCGGCGGCGTGGACCTGTACGTCGGCGGGGTGGAGCATGCCGTGCTGCACCTGCTGTACGCCCGGTTCTGGCACAAGGTGCTCTACGACCTGGGTCACGTGTCCAGCGAGGAGCCGTATCGGCGGCTGTTCAACCAGGGCTACATCCAGGCCTACGCCTACACCGACGACCGTGGCGTGTACGTGCCCGCCGAGGAGGTGACCGAGGACTCGCCCGGCGAGTACTCCTTCCAGGGCAAGCCGGTGCACCGCGAGTACGGGAAGATGGGCAAGTCGCTGAACAACGTCGTCACCCCCGACGCGATGTGCCAGGCCTACGGTGCCGACACGTTCCGGCTGTACGAGATGTCCATGGGGCCGCTGGACGAGTCCCGGCCCTGGCAGACCCGCGCCGTGGCGGGGTCCCAGCGGTACCTGCAACGGCTGTGGCGCACCGTCGTCGACGAGCAGACCGGCGAGGTCGTCGTCACCGACGACGCCGCGGACGACGAGACGCGAAAGCTGCTGCACCGCACCATCGA
>JBIQML010000139.1:0-9373 GCA_044463405.1 Nakamurella lactea
ACGATCTCGCCCCCGCCCGCGTCCGGGCGGTCGACCGTGCCGGTGAGCGGGGCCACCCGGCACACCTTCACGCACCTGGTCAACGGCACCTCCTACCGGGTGACCGTGGTCGCCCGGAACTCCTCGGGGACCAACTCCGACCCGTCGCCGCCCGCCGACATGGTCCCGGCGGCGCCCCCAGCCGCCCCGGCCGCCCCCGGCCTGACCTACGACCCGGATCACGGCGCAGTCGGCGTCACCTGGAAACCGGTCGCCGGTCATGGGGACGACGCGGTGACCTATCGGGTGTCCTGGCAGGGCGACGACGGAACGCACGGCGCCCGGGTGGTCCGGCCCGGAAAGCCGCTGTCCGCCACCATTTCCGGCGCAACGCTCGGGGTGACGTACACGGCCACCGTGACGGCGTCCAACAAGGCGGGCTCGTCGGATCCCAGTCGTGCGGGCACGGTGCGGGCGTTCACCGCCATCGGAGCGCCGACCGCGGTGACCGCACAGGCCACCGGCGCCGACCAGACCGTCAGCGTGCGGTGGACCGCGCCCGCCTACAGCGGCTGGAAGGTCAGTGCCTACCAGTACCAGATCGACGGGGGCGGCGGCTGGCTGGCGCTGCCGGTGGCCAGCAGCGCCACCATCCACGACGAGGCCCTGACCGACGGGGTCACCCACACCGTGACGATCCGGGCCTGCACCGAGCAGGCGGCCAACGCCTGCGGCAAGGGCGCGGCCAGCGGCGGGGTGGTGCCCTACGGACCGCCCGGCGCGGTGACCGGGCTGAACGCCAGCGCCGGCGACGGCACCTACCGCCTGAGCTGGACGGCGGCCGACGGCAACGGGCGGGACATCGCGGGTTACCAGTACAGCACCGACGACGGGACGACCTGGCAGGACACCGGCAACGGCACGGAGACCAGCGTCACGCTGGACGGCAGCAACGGCACCGCATACACGGTGGCCGTCCGCGGCTACCACGGCAAGGACGACGGCGGTGCGGCCGGCGCGGCATCGGATGCGGTGACGGTGATTCCGTACGGGCCGCCGGGGCAGGTGACGGGACTGCTGGCCACCTCGGTGGGCGACAGTTCGTTCACGCTCGCCTGGACGGCGCCGTCCGGCAACGGCAGGTCGATCGCCGGGTACCAGTGGACCAAGGACGGCGGCGCCACCTGGACCGACACCGGGAGCACCGCCACCAGCAAGAGCTTCACCGCCACCAACGGAACGACGTACACCATCGCGGTGCGCGCGTACAACGCGGAGTCCAGCAATACCGACGGAGCGGCATCCGACCCGGTGACGGTGACGCCGTACGGTCCGATCGGCGCGCCGAGCGTGTCCGCGTCGGGCGGCGACAGGAAGGTCAGTTTCAGTTGGAGCCCGCCGGCGGACAACGGGCTGGCGCCGTACCGGTACGAGATCAACGGCGGGTCGCCCACCTCGGAGACGTCGACCAGCGTCACCGTGGCATGCGGGCAGTCGGCGTCGATCTCCGTGGTGGCGGTGGATTCGCAGGGCCACCGGGGGTCGGCCGGATCGGCCAGCGGACGGGCCGACGCGTGCCCGGCGCCGCCAGCGAGCATCACCCTGCACTCCGGTTCGGCCACGTCGCAGCCGACGTGCTACATCCGCTGCCACTACATCCTGTTGGACCTGAAGAACTTCAAGGGCGGGACGTACACGCTGAAGGTCTACTACAACGGCGATTCGGACGCCACGTCGACGTACTCCAACGAGCACATCCGTGCGGGCAACACGTCCAATTGGCGGTTCGGCTCGTACGCCGGTGACTACTCGCCGGGCCACTACTTCAAGATCCGCGTCCTGATGACCGGTCCAGCAACCGTGGACAGCGGCTGGCAGACGTTCGTCAACGAATAGCCGACGTCGATGATGGGAAAGCAGGGAATTTCATGACGATGACGCCGGAGCACGCGACCTGGTTCGCGCAGACCTTCTCGCAACTGGTCGGCAACATCGGGCAGGCCGTGGTCGGCAAGACACGGCCGATCGGCTTGACGGTGACCTGCCTGCTGTCCGAGGGCCACATCCTGCTGGAGGACTTCCCCGGCACCGGCAAGACGTCGCTGGCGCGATCGCTGGCCGCCACCGTCCAGGGCGCGCACTCCCGGATCCAGTTCACCCCGGACCTGCTGCCCTCCGACGTCACCGGCGTGACGATCTACGACCAGGGCAGCGGCAGGTTCGAGTTCCACCGGGGCCCGATCTTCGCCGACATCGTGCTGGCGGACGAGATCAACCGCGCCTCTCCGAAGACCCAGTCGGCGCTGCTGGAGGTGATGGAAGAATCCAAGGTCACCGTCGACGGCGTCTCCTACGAGGTCGGCAACCCGTTCATGGTGATCGCCACCCAGAACCCCATCGAGCAGGCCGGCACGTACCGGCTGCCGGAGGCCCAGCTGGACCGGTTCCTGATGAAGACCTCCCTGGGCTACCCGGACCACGCCGCCACCGTGGAGATCCTGGGCGGCCGGACGAGCCGGTCCCAGATCCGTTCCGTGCCACCGATGATCACCACCCAGGCGGTGGTGGACATGGCGGAACTGGCCGCCACCGTGCACGCGGACCCGGCGGTGCTGGACTACGTCGCCCGGATCGCCGAGGCCACCCGCACCGCGCCCGAGACCACCGTCGGCGTGTCCGTGCGGGGCGCCCTGGCGCTGGTCCGCGCCGCCCGCACCTGGGCCGCCGCGCACGGTCGGCACTTCGTGATCCCCGACGACATCAAGGATCTCGCCGAGCCGGTGCTGGCACACCGGATCGTGCTGGATGCCGAGGCCGAGTTCGCCGGGACCACCGTCCCCGGTCTGCTCGGCCGGCTGCTCGGTGAGATCGCACCACCGGAGCGCCGGCGGTGACGACGCCCCCGCCCGGCGCCGGCACCGGTGGCCGGGTGGCGACCGCGGATCCGGCCGGCGAGCCCGGTGAGCGGTCGACCGTCACGGTGGCCACCCGGCTGAGGACGCTGGCAGCGCCGGCGCTTCCGGTGCTGCGCCGGCTGGCCGCCCCGATCACCGCGCTGGGCGGCACGGCCATCGTCGCCGCCCTGGTGTGCACCGTCGTCGCGATGGCCACCGGCTGGTCGGAGTTCGCCGTGCTGGCGTTGACCATCGCCATCGCGCTGGTCGTGAGCGGGCTGTTCCTGATCGGCCGGAGTTCGTACTCCGTCACCATCGGCCTGTACACCCAACGGGTGGTGGCCGGGGAGCAGGCCACCTGTGCGCTGACCACCGTCAACACCGGCGGCCGGCGCCTGCTGCCCTCTCGCATCGAGGTCCCGGTGGGATCCGCGCTCGCCTCGTTCCGCATTCCCGCCCTGGCGCCGCATGCCGACACCGAGGACCTGTTCGTCATCCCGACCACGCAGCGCAGCGTCATCACCATCGGTCCGGCCGTCTCGGTCCGCGGCGATGCGCTGGGGCTGCTGCGGCGGCAGGTGCGCTGGACGGCGGCCCACCAGCTGTTCGTGCATCCCCGGACGGTCCGGCTGGCCGGTGCCAGCACCGGCATGCTCCGCGACCTGGAGGGTCAACCCACCCGGGACCTGTCCAGCAACGACGTGTCGTTCCATGCGCTGCGCCCGTACGTTCCCGGCGACGACCGGCGGTACATCCACTGGCGCACCTCGGCCCGCACCGGCGCGCTGATGGTCCGGCAGTTCGAGGAGACCCGGCGCACCCACATGGTTCTGGCGCTATCCGCGGACCCCGGGGAATACGTCACCGCCGATGAGTTCGAACTGGCCGTGTCGGCGGCGGCCTCGCTGGGGCTGCAGGCTATCCGCGAGGAGCGGCCGATCACCGTCTGCGTCGGCCCCTGGATGGTGCCGGCCACTTCCGGGCAGCGGCTGCTGGACGGTTTCTCGGGCGTGCGGTCGGTGGACGGTGCGGGACTGCTGCGCGGTGCGCTGGCCGGAGCGACCGCGGTTCCGAACGCGTCGGTCGCGGTGCTGCTGTGCGGGTCACAGCCGGAGGCCGCGCTGATCCGCCGGGCCGGATCGGCATTCTCGATCGGCGTTCGGGTGGTGGCCGTCCGGGCGGCGGCCGGTCGGCCGGTCACCATGGCGGCCGTGGGGTCGGTGGACGTCGGCACGATCGGCGAGCTGGCGGACCTGCCCACGGTGATGCGGCGGATGCGAGCGGTATGAGACGCTCCGCGCCCGCAGGGCCCCGCACCGCCGACGCGCTGGTCATCGGCGCGCTGACGGTGGTGGCCGGCATGGCGTTCGGCCTCGCCTACGGCGGGGTGCGATACCTGGTGGTGCTGATCGTCGGTGCGGTGATCGGGGTGCTGGCAGGCCTGGTGCCGGCCTTGCTGCGATGGTCGGCCTGGGCCGCGCTGCCCATCGCCGTGCTCGGATACCTGCTGTGCTCGGGTCTGGCGGTGCCGACGCGGGCGGGCGCCCGGGTCCTGCCCACCGGCGAGACGGTCCGCATCGCCGCCGTCGGCGTTGTCACCTCCTGGAAGCAGGCGCTGACGGTTGCCGTGCCGGTGGGGTCCGCGGGCGCGCTGCTGATTCCGGTCTTCCTGAGCGCGATCGTGCTGACCGCGGTCGGCGTGCTGTTGGCGGTGCGCGGGCCGGTGGCGCCGGTCGCGCTGCTGGCGCCGATGGCGATGCTCGCGGCCGCCGCGCTGCTGGGCACCGCAACGGCATGGCGGCCCGCCATGGTGGGCACGGTGATCGCCGCGGCCGGCCTGCTGTGGGCGGGCTGGCGCCGCCGCCGCGCCGGCCTGGCGGGGCTGGAGGCGCGGCGACCGGTCGGCGTGCTGCTGGTCCTGCTGCCCGCCTTGGCCGGCGGGTTGCTGCTGGGACCGTCCGTGCTGGCGTCCACGGACCGGTTGACGCTCAGGGCGATCGTTCAGCCGCCCTTCGATCCGCAGGCGTATCCCAGCCCGCTGTCCGGGTTCCGCCACTACGTCAAGGCGGACCGGAATACCGTGCTGTTCACCGTTTCCGGCCTGCCGACCGGTGCGAGGATCCGCCTCGCCGCGCTGGATTCCTACGACGGTGTGGTGCTGGGGACCTCCTCGGGGACCGGCACGTTCGCCAGGGTCGGGGACCGGATCTCCGGTGCCCCGTCCGGCACCGCGGCGACCGTGACGGTCACCGTGGACGGATATTCCGACCTGTGGACGCCGGATGCCGGGTACCTGTCCGGGATCGCCTTCGGTGGCCCCCGAGCGGCGACACTCACCGACCACTTCCGCTACGACCGGGCGACCGGCACCGGCGTGGTGACCAGCGGACTGCGCTCCGGCGACACCGTCACCGAGACGGTCAACGTGCCGGTGGCGCCGTCCGCCTCGGAGATGAGCGGGCGGCAGGTCGAGCAGGTCGACGAGCCCGACCCGAAGGACGTGCCGGACGTCATCGCCACCAAGGCCAAGGAGTTCACCGCCGACGCACGGGGCAAGGGCGCCTACGCGCTGGCCACTGCCCTGGCCACCGGACTGCGGGACGCCGGCTACTTCTCGCACGGCGACGACGGGGCGGTGGCCTCACCGGCGGGACACGGCGCGGACCGCATGATCCGGCTGCTGACGGCGCCGACCATGGCCGGGGATCAGGAGCAGTACGCGGTCGCGATGGCCTTGATGGCGCGGTCGCTCGGCCTGCCGGCCCGCGTGGTGATGGGGTTCGTCCCGCGCGGATCCGGAACGGTGCAGGTGACGGGCGCCGACGTCACCGCTTGGGTGGAGATTCCGTTCTCCGGCGTGGGCTGGGTGGCCTTCGACCCGACGCCGGACCAATCCAAGGTGCCGCAGCAGCAGACCCCCGACAAGAAGCAGGACGCGCACCAGCAACAGGTTCAGCCGCCGCCCCCGCCAGAACCTCCGGAACGGGCGCAGACGACCAAGGTCAAGGACCCCGGTAGCAAGAACAACGAGGATCAGCACCACACGAAACACGAACACCGCCAGCAAGCCGCTACATGGTTCCCGCTGGGTCTCGTGCTCGGAGTGGGCATCCCGATCCTGGTCGTCGTGGTGCCCGTCCTGATCATCCTGTTGGCCAAGTCCCGGCGGACACGCAACCGGCGAGCGCGAGGCAGCCCGGCGGCGCGGGTGGCCGGGGGATGGGCCGAGATCGTGGATCGATCCACCGATCTCGGGTTGCGGCCGGAACAGGGGAGCACCCGGAGCGAGGCCGGCGCCGCCCTGGACGCCGCCTTCGGCGGATCGGTGGCGACGCTGGCGCGCGCGGCGGACAGCGCGGTCTTCGCACCGGAACCGGTGGATCGCGGGTATGCGGAGTCGTTCTGGACGACGGTGAACCAGGAACTGCAGCGGATGGACAGGGCCCGTCCGTGGTGGCGGCGCTGGCGGGCGCGGCTGTCACTGGCCTCCCTGCGTCGGCGGGCCTGAGGGAATATGAGTGCCGTGAGGGAGAGCACGACAGCCGGGAGCGAGAGCACGAGAGCCGGTACGGCGCCGACATCCGCCGATCCGGCGCCTGCGGGCGCCCGCACCGCGGCGGCACTGATCGACATGCTGCCCGTGCTCGCCCTGCTGGTGGGCGCGCTGGTGATGTGGAGGGTGACGCGGTGGTCCTGGTGGGCGCCGCTGGTGCCGGTGGCGGCCACGGTCGGCTGGATCGGTGTGTTGTGGTGGTGCGCCGCGCGCGATGGGCGCACGGTCGGCAAGCGGGCCCTGGGCCTCGCGGTCGTGACGGAGCGCTCGGGTGCGGTGCCGACGCCGGCCGCGGCGCTGGGTCGGTTGGTCGTGCGGGGAGCGCTGTCGCTGGCGACGGTGGGCATCGCAGGGCTGTCGTATCGGTGGGATCCCGCCGGCAGGCAGCGGACCTGGTGGGACCGCGCCATGGGCACCGCGGTGATCAGCGGAGGGGCGGGCGTCCTGTCGGAGGACGAAGCCATCGCCCGTTGGGCTCCCGACGACGATGCGGCATCCCCGTCGCGCGCGGATCCGGACGGTTCGGCGGCACCGGCGACGGCCGGTGGGTGGGTGCCCTCGACGTCCCCGGGAGCCGCGGGCACCCCGGCCGGCCCGGCACCGACGTCGTGGGTGCCCCCGGTCCCGTCCGGGACGGGCGGCGGCGGTGCCGAATTCCTGGCGCCGCCGCTGATCGGCGGCGATTTCCGCGCCGTACCCGGCGGGCCGGCGAACGTCGCCGGTGCCGGGGCTGCTGCCACCGCCGGTGACGGAGCGGCGGGACCGGCCGCATCCGGACCGCGCCTCATCACCGGTGTCGGTACCACCTCGGGGAGGCCCGACCCTGCCTCCACGATCCGGATTCCGCGCGCTGAGGTGACCCTGATCTGGGACACGGGGCGGCACGTCACCGTGACCGGGCGGGTGCTGATCGGTCGCGAGCCGGCACCCGCCGACGGGGAGCAGGTGGATCACCTGCTGCCGGTGACGGCGGATTCCGTCGGCGCCTCCAAGACCCACCTGCACCTGGACGTCGGCCCGGACGCGGTCAGCGTCACCGACCGGCGCTCCACCAACGGCGTGCGGGTCGTCCGTGCCGATGGATCGGTTCACACCTGTGCACCCGGAGAACCCATGCCGGTCCGGCCGGGCGACGTCGTGTACTTCGGTGGACGCCGCGTCACCATCGGTGGCTGACAGCTCCATCCGGGCAGGCGATCTCGAGCGAGTGGCGATCACTCTGGGAGCCCTCGGCATGGGTGTGGCCGGCGGATCACGTTCCCGCCGAGTGCCTTTCGGTGTCCGGCGCCGACCCTGGACGAGTCAACGGGCGAAGCGCGACGCGTGCCCGTCATTGCCGTGTGATGGTGGTGGGGAGGTGGAAGTTGGTGTTGCGTCGGGGTTGTTGGAGCGGGTCGATGTGGGGTGGTGGGATGAACCAGGGGCGTCCGCCGTCGGGGTCGGTGTGGATGCGCCAGGTTCCTTGGTGGATCAGGACGTGGTGGCGTCGGCAGAGCAGCACGCCGTGGGTGGTGTCGGTGGCGCCGCCGTGGCTCCACCAGGTGATGTGGTGGGCTTCGCACCAGGCTGGGGGGATGTCGCAGCCGGGGAAGGCGCAGCCTTTGTCTCGGGTGGTGATGGCGCGGCGTTGGTCGGGGGTGAACAGTCGGGCGGCTCGGCCTTGGTCGAGCACGACGGAGTCGGCGCCGATGATCTGTCGGATGAGGGCGGCGTCGCAGGCGAGCATGCGGGCGATGGCGGGGTCGGTGACGCCGGTGTAGTCGAACCAGCCGTGGCCGCCGCCGGTGGGGGTGTCCGGGAGGGTGGCGCGGTCGTTGATCGACTCGAACAGCCGGTGGATGTCCTCGCGCCAGTCCTCGCCGGCGGGGTCGGCGGGTTGGTCGTCGGGGGCGGTGTCGCCGACGGGGTGCTCGTGGCCGGTTTCGCCGGCGGGGGCGGGGTCGGCGGGCTGGTTGTCGGTGTCGGGTCGACTGCCGGGGCAGTGGGGCGTGTGTCCGGTGCGGCCGAGGAGGTCGTCGATGCCGATGGTGATGACGACTTGGGGGCGCACGCCGCCGTCGCGGGGGCCGTTGCCGGCGGTCAGGTAGCGGTGCAGGATCTCGGCCAGGGCGTGGGCGCGGCGCAGCGGGGCGGGTCGGGGGTCGGGGGTGTTGTGGTCGATGGGTGTGGGGGCGGACAGCGCGTCGATGGCGGTGCGCAGGTGTTCGCTGGTCAGCGGGTCGAGCAGGCCGCGGATGGGGGTCAGGCCGTCGCGGCGTTGCTGGCCGATGTGCAGTTCGGCGCGGTCGGTGGGGTCGGTGCCGGACAGGGTGCCGTCCGGGTCGACGTGCAGCAGGATCTGCTCGGCGACCTGCCGCAGCCCGTTGGCGTCTCGCATCCGGGCTTGTTCGAGCAGGGTGGCGCGGCAGGCGGCTCGGGTGTCGGGGTCGACCGCGGCGGGGATCTTGGCCAGGCAGTCGGTGATGACCTTGGTGTGCCGGTCGCAGATGTGTCCGTGGTCGATGGCATCCAGCAGTTCGGGTGCTGGCGGTGTCATGGTGTTGCCGGTGGGGGTTTCGGTGGGCAGTGTTGCCTGGGCGGCGGCGATGCGGGCGCGGGCGTCGGTGTTGGTGATGTTCAGCGATTCGTGCAGCAGATGCGCCGCCGAGCGGGCGTTGAGGATGTTCGCGACGCCGCGTTCGTGGATCTCGCCGGCGAGGCGGACCTGCACTCCGTAGCCGGTGCGCAGGGTGGATTCTGTCTGCCGGGTGAGGGCCAGCAGGTCGTGTTGGCCGAGTTTCCATAGCGGCAGGTCTCGTAGCGCGGCGGTGGCGTGCCGGATGGTGGCCAGGTGCTGCTGGGCGTCGTCCAAGGTGGGGGACGGCGGTCCCGCCGCGGTGGTGGTGTCGGCCGGGTCGGGGGTCGGCAGGTCGCGGCAGCGGTCCGCGTCCACCGCGCTGAACGCCCC
>JBIQML010000140.1:0-9367 GCA_044463405.1 Nakamurella lactea
CGGTCCGCCCCAATTCTAATTGGGGCCACTGTCCGGAGTAAATCGGGCCGCTCAGAACATCCCCCAGTACGAGACGTTCAAGGGCACGCAGTACTGCTTGCCCTTGACCGTGAAGTACGGCTCGAGCTGCTTGGTCAGGTAGCCCTGCGAGACGGCCTGCGACCAGATGCTGGAGGTGTCGGCCAGCGCGCCCTGCTGCACCAGGTCCTCGAGCTGCGCGCCGGTGTGCCAGGTGAACAGGTCGGGCTTGACGTTGGTGCGCAACGACGCCTTGATGAAGGCGGTGTAGGTGTTCTCGTCGGTGTAGCCCACCGGCTGCATCGGCACGTTGATCTGCTTGGCCGAGAGCTGGCCCATCTGCTTGAAGAACGGGTCCCAGGCGCCCTTGTCCTCGTACAGCTTGAGCGTCGTCCCGGAACCCTTGGGCAGGGCGGGGGCGGAGCCGGCCGAGCTACCGGACGTCCCGGAGCCTGCCGAGCCGCTCGACCCGCTCGAGGCGCTCGAGGACGCGGACCCGCTCGAGGCGCTGGACGAGCTCGACCCGGCGGAGGCGCTCGAGCTCCCGCCGGCGCCGGACGCGGACCCGGAGGTTCCGCTGCTGGATGCGGACGTGCTTGTCCCACTGGCAGAGCCGGACGGGGAACCTCCGGAACTGCCGCAGGCCGCCAGCACCATCGCGGCGACGACACTCGCTGCGACGGCGACGGATTGGTGCGCTCTCATGGTCAGTGACCTCCTTGCAGGGTTTCCGATTCGGGGGCGGGATTGGTGGTGACGGGACTGCCGGTGACGCGGCTGCCGGTAGGCGGACTGCCGGTGACGGGGTCTCCGTGCTCCGGCTCGCCCCGCTTCAAGACCACGTCGCGGACCTCGGCCAGGTGATCGGCCATCAGCGCGCCGGCACGCTCGGCGTCCGAGTCCGAGACCGCCGCCAGGATGCGCAGGTGCTCGTCGTGGTCCCGGCGGCGGTCGTCGTAGAGGGACAGGATGGCGCGCTGCTCGCGCTCGTGGACGGTCAGCAGCGAGTCGACGACGTCGAACAGGACGGGGTTCCCGGCGGTGCGCGCGACCTCCCGGTGGAAGGCCAGGTTGGAGGCGGACAGCTGCTCATCGTGGTCGGTGAGGAACCTGGCCGACCTGTCCAGGCACTCGCGCAGCGGCTGCAGGTTGCCGCCGGCCGCGGCGGCCAGCCGGGCCAGGGCCGGCTCGATCACCAGCCGGGCGTCCAGCAGGTGCAGCAGCCGTGTCCGGGTGGCCGTCCCGCTGTTCGGGTTGGCCATCACCACCCTGCCCACGTGCGGGCCCACGTAGATCCCCGAGCCGTGCCGGAACTCGATCGCCCCGGTGGCCTCCAGCCGGCGCAGTGCCTCGCGCGCGGTCGGGACGGCCACCTGGAAGCGGGCCGCCAGCCCTCGCAGCGGCTCCAGCTGGTCGCCCGGTTGCAGCCCCCGCTCGCGGATCAGTTCGATGACGCCGTCGGCAAGCTGATCGGACAGCCCGGTGCGCCGCACGTGCGGCACCCGGCCGCGGTCCGGATGCGCGGTGGTCGATCCGTGGCTCACCGGCCGGCCGTCCCGGTGTGGCGATCCTGCGCGGGCCGGGTGAGCTGCACGGTGATGAACCGCGGCCGGTAGATCGACACGTCGGCGTACAGGTCGGCGGTGTCGAAGGAGTTGACGTTGTAGCTGACCACCAGGGTGCCCGGCCCGCCGAGCTCCGGGTGCGCGTGCGCGTTGTAGGTGTACACGTTGGCATTGCCGTAACTGCCGAAGGCTCCGGTCTCCGGAGTGGTGTACACGGCCTGCTTGCCGGTGAACGGGCCCGTCGGGGAGCAGCCGAAGTAGGCGACGATGTGCGGGCTGAGCAGCTCGGTGGTGTCCTGGGTGATCAGCAGGTAGCCGTCACCGTCGGGGGTGACGCTGTACTCGTTGGCCACGCCGTCCATCACCCGCGCCGAGTCCGCCTCCCGGGCCGACCAGCCGCTGCCGGTCCAGTACTGCCAGGCGGCGCCCAGGTCGGTGCCGTGCACCCGCGCGACGTGCAGGTACTTCACCACGCCGAGGTCCTCGACGCCGTAGATGTAGGTGTACGGGGGCTGCCGCATCAGGAACGACGCCCACTCGACGCCGGCCGAGCTGGGCAGCGGCGTGACCGATTGCAGGGCCAGCGTTCTGGCGTTGAAGCGGCCGAGCACGGTGCCGTCCCAGGCGAAGTCGAACAGCCCGGAACCGGTGCGCTTGAAGCGCAGGAAGGTGACGTCCACCTGGTCGCGGTGACGGAGTCCGGCACCCAGCCAGTACCAGGTGTCCGGGTCCCCCGACACCAGAAGCGACTGCGGGTCGTCCGCGGTGCCGCCGGTGACGGTGTGCATGCCGGAGCGATCCTGCACCACGAACGAGCTGTTCAGGAACGGGGTGTCCTGCGGCCGGCCACCGTCGGCGTCGACCGGGCCGAGGAACGTGTCCGAGAACATCCACAGTTCGCGCTGGCCTGGTAGCGGCACCGAGAACGTGCTGTCCGCTCCGGTCCAGCCGGCGCCGGAATCGCCGTAGTCGTTGAACGCCTGATTCAGGGAGGTATCCGGTTGCGCGCCGAGGACCGTCGGTGCGGAGGCCGGGGTGCAACCTTGGCCGGTGCCGCCGACACCGGTGACGCCGGCGGATCCCGCCGGCCCTGCCGGCGCGGCCGATGCTGCCGGCGCGGCCGATGCTGCCGGCGCGGCCGATGCGGGCGTGGCCGGCAGCACCGCGAGCGCCAGCAGGGTCGCTCCGGCGAGGCCGGTCAGCGCGCGGACGATCCTGCCTCGCCGGATGCTGCGACCGCTCATGCCGACCTCCCGAGGACCCGAGTCCGAGCAAAGTGAACTAATGATCAGATCTCTTTGCGCGAGTGTCAAGACCCCTGGGAGATCCCAATGGCCCGGGCCAGGGCGAGCGGCATCGCCTCCGGACGTCCGATGGCCCGGGCCGGGGGCGAGCGGCATCGCCTCCGGACGCCCGATGGCTCGCGCCGAGGGCGGCGGCATTGCCGCGGACGCTGCCCTCCGGGCGACCCGCCTCGCCGCAGGCTCAGCCTTCGCGGCGCAGCGTCGCGGCCCGCCTCGCGCGCTCGGTGATGCCCGGCCAGTCGCGCCCGGCCACCGCGCGACGGTCGGCGATCCAGGAGCCGCCCACGCACGGCACCGACGGCAGCGCCAGGTAGTCCGCGGCGGAACTCTCGGTGATGCCGCCGGTCGGGCAGAACCGCAGCATCGGCAGCGGCCCGGCGATCGCGCGCAGCAGTGCCAGCCCACCGATCGGCTCGGCCGGGAACAGCTTGGCCTCGGTGATGCCGCGCTGCAGCAGGCCCATCATCTCGCTCGGCGTCGCCACCCCCGGCAGGAACGGCAGCCCGGTCCCGGCGCATGCGTCCAGGACGGCGCCGGTCGAGCCGGGGCTGACCAGGAACGCCGCGCCGGCCGCGGCGGCATCGATGGCCTGCCTCGGCGACACGACCGTGCCCGCGCCGACGGTGATGCCCTCCACCCGGCCGGCGATGCGCTCCAGCGCGTCCAGCGCCTCCGGGGTGCGCAGGGTGATCTCCACGATGCCGATGCCGCCGTCGACCAGAGCCTGGGCGAGCGGCACCGCGTCCGCCGGGTCGTCGATCACCACCACCGGGATCACCGGCGCGATCGCCAGGATCGCCGCGGCACCGCCCTCGTTCCGCGCGCCGGCCATCACCGCACCACCGGATCCGAGGACGCCAGCCGGGCGATGTCGTCACGGCCCGCCATGCCCTCCCAGTCGCCGGGCACGGTACAGGCAAGGGCGCCGGCCGCGGCGGCGGTCTCCAGCCGCCGCTGCGGGTCCGCGCCGGCAATGGTCTCGACCAGGTACCCGGCCACGAACGCGTCGCCGGCGCCGACGGTGTCGACGACCGGCACGGTCAGCGCGGGCTGGCGGTAGTCCCTGCCATCGACGTGCGCGACCGCGCCGCGGGTGCCGAGCTTGAGGACGGCGTGGCCGCGCCCGGCCTTGGCCAGCAGCGCCGCGATGGCCCGCGGATCCGCGGCGTCGTCCCCGGCGTCGATCAGCACGTCGACCTCCTCCTGGCCGGCGAAGATGATGTCGACCTGGTCCAGCAACGGCCGGAGCGCGCCGGCCGCCTGCCGCTTGCTCCACAGGGCGCCGCGGTAGTTGACGTCCAGCGAGATCGGCACGCCGGCCGCGCGGGCCGCCGCCATGGCAGCGTCGACGGCCGCGGCGGGCCCCGGCCCCAGGGCCGGGGTGATGCCGGTGACGTGCAGCAATGCGGCGCCGGCGACCAGATCGGCATCGACGTCGCCGGGTTCGAGGTGCGATCCCGCGCTCTCCGTCCGGTAGTAGCGCACCTGGGTGTACCCGGCGGACGGGCGGAACTTCAGCATCAGGCCGGTCGGCGCAGGGTCGACGACCACCTCGGCCCGCACCCGTTCGGCGCGCAGTTCCCGGACGATCAGTCGGCCGATCTCGTCGTCACCGACCCGGCCTATCCAGGTGGCCGGCACGCCGAGTCGACGCACGCCGATGGCGACGTTGGACTCGGCGCCACCGATCGCCAGCCGCATCGGCGCGCCGTATCCGGGATGGCCGGTCTCCTGCACCGAGATCAGCCCCATCGTCTCCCCGACGGTCACCAACCCGGTGCCGGCCCCGCCGGCGTGATCCTCGCCCATCGGCCGTCACCTCCTCGTCGGGAGCATCGTCGCATCCCGGCGGGCTGCGCCCGGACCCGCCCGGCGGGCTGCGCACGGACCCGCCCGGCACTGTGACGCCACCCGACACCTGGATGTCGCCCGGCGCCTGCCAGGCCTCCGCGTCACTGCTCCGGATGCGGGGGGATCGACTCGGGCATCTCGTCCAGGTGACCCACAGACCCGGATTCGTCCGCAGCCTCGTCACCGATGTCATCCCCGGTCCCGTCCATCGAGCGGGACTCCAGCAACGCCTCCTCCAGGTCGAGGTCCTGCTGCAGGCCGCGCAGCACCTCCTCGGACAGCCGGCCGGAGTTGCGCATCTGGATGAACACGTCGCGCTCGATCTGCACGATCTCCCGACGCCAGCGCTGCAGCGCCGCCAGCCGCTGGGGTGTGAACCGGCGGCGGTCGTCCTGGCCCGACTTCGACCAGGACCGCCAGTCCCGCATGGCGGCCCAGCGGTGCATCATGGCGGTCTGCTCCGGCGCCATGTCCTTGGCGTCGGCCACCTCGTCGATCCGGCGGGCGATCGCCCGGGTGGCCTCGGCGCGCGCCGCCTCGACCTCGGCGTCGGCCGCCGCCTCCGGGTCCCCGCCCAGCCGCAGCGCGCGAACCACCGCCGGCAGCGACAACCCCTGCAACACCAGCGTTCCCACGATGACGGCGACGGTGCAGGTGAGCAGCACCGGCCGTCCGGGGGTGTCCAGCGGCAGCGTCTGCGCCGCCGCCAGCGACACCACACCCCGCATGCCGGACCAGGAGATCGCGGCCAGGTTCTTGGCCCGCTCGGTGCTGTGCGGGCGCCAGATCCGGCTCAGCAGCGCGCCCAGGAACACCCACGCCGGCCGGACCAGGATCACCGTGGCCAGCACCGCCAGGATGGTGGCCAGCACGTGCTCTGCGGCCACGTCGACGGCGGCGATGATGTCCCACAGTTGCAGCCCGATCAGCGCGAAGACCGCGCCCTCGACCACGAACCGCAGCGCACCCCAGGTGGCGGTCTCGGTCAGCCGGACCCGCGCCGGAAGGTCCACCGGTGACCGGAATCCGAGCAGCAGGCCGGTCGACACCACCGCGAGCACGCCGGAGGCGCGGATCTCCTCGCCGATCAGGTAGGCCGCGAATGGGGTGATCAGGCTGAGCACCGTCACGGTCAGCGGCTTGCCCACGGCGCGGCGGACCAGCGAGAGCAGCCACCCGATCCCCAGCCCCACCCCGACGCCGCCGACCACGGCCCACGCGAACAGCCCGACCGCGGGTCCCCACCCGATGCTGCCGGCGCCGACCGCGGCCAGCGCCACCCGCAGCAGCGTGAGCGAGGTGGCGTCGTTGAACAGCGATTCCCCCTCCAGCACCGTCATCACGGTGCGGGGCAGGCCCACCCGGCGGCCGACGGCGATGGCGGACACCGCGTCCGGCGGGGCGACGATGGCGCCCAGCGCGAGCGCGGCGCCGAACGGGATGGGCGGCAACAGCAGGTGCACCACGACGGCCACCGCCACCGCGGTGACCAGCACCATGCCGAAGGCCAGTTGCACCACCGGGCTGATAAGCCGCTTGATGGCCACCACGCCGGACTCCACCGCGGCGGCATACAGCAACGGCGGGATCAGCAGGTACAGCATGATGTCCGGGTCGACCGCGTAGGCGGGCACGCCGGGGATGAACGAGACGGCGAAGCCCGCCACCAGCAAGAGGATCGGGGCGGGGACCCGGGTGCGTCCGGACAGGCCGGTGACGGCCAGCACGCCGACCACCAGGCCGATGATCGACCACAGTTCAGGCACGGCGGGGCGCCGCCCTCACCAGGCGAACCATCCGACGCCTCCGTGCCAGTGCCGGCCCTGCTCGATGTGGTCGAGGACGGCGCGCTCCAGCCGGGTCCGGCGCGGCTGCTCGGCCAGCGGGATCGACGGGTTGCCGAACACGAAACGCAGGGTCGACTTGTCGTTGTCGTCCGGGATGTAGGCGGGCGCGAACCGGCGGGCGAACCTCATGATGTTCGAACTCTCCGGCAGGTACTCGGCCAGTTGCTCGTCCAGCAGCCAGGAGATGCAGGTCGCCACCGCCGGGTGATCGTCCGGGTAGTGCCGGGCGAAGAACTCGTGCGCGGCCTCGATCGAGGCGTCGCAGGATGGTGGGTCCATCGGACCGTAGTAGCGCGGGATGTGCACGCCGATCGCCAGGTCGCCCGGAACCGCGTGCGGTGACGGGGAACCCGGTGCGGCCGCGATCCCGGCGGCGGTGCGCGCGCCCAGGCTGGCGCGCTCGAACTGCAGGCGCCCGAGCTGGTACAGATTGCCGGTCAGATGCAGTCCGCACCAGCTGATGTCCGAGAATCCCGGGTGCCCGCAGGTGAGCCGGTGCACGGCGACGTTGCGGCCGATGTCGGCCAGGCTGGCCCGGGAGACCTGCTCAGGTACTCCCAAGTCGGCGTGGTGCCGCCGGGTGGCGGGTGCGACGGCGACGGCGGCGAACAGGTAGAAGTACCGCTCGGCGGCCGGGGCCGCGGGGTCGATCACCGGCTCGGGGAGCTCCACCCGGCCGCGGCGCCCAATCCCGTCGAGCAGCAGCCGCACGGCGTCGGCGAGCCGGTCGCCACGCTCACCGTCCAGCACCGCACGGCGAGCCGCCAGCACCTCGTCGATGTCGGTGTGCGGCACCGCCAGCTCCAGCAGCGCATCCACCAGGTCGGGTCCGGCCGGTATGAGCGTCGCGAGGTCCGGCGCCGGCGTGACCGTATCGAGTGGAGCTGCGGCGGTGTCCGGCGCCGATGAGGAATCCGGCATGGGGCAATCCTGCCAGCAGGCCGCGGGACCGGCCGCAGCACAACCCCGGCCCAGCCGGCGAGACCGGCCCAGCCGCCGGAGATGGCCCCATCACAACGCCGCCCGGCCTGGTCGCACCAGATCCGGTGCAGAATTGTCCGCTCACCGAACAAAGACGCACCAGATCCCGACGTCGGGGCCGACGCCAGCATCGACACCGCCGGGCCCGGCCCAACCAGCGGAGCCCGCCCAGCCGCCGGAGGTGGTCCCATCACAACGTCGGCCCGGCCTGGTCGCACCAGATCCGGTGCAGAATTGCCCGCTCACCGAACAAAGTCGCACCAGATCCGGACGTCAGGGCCGACGCCAGCATCGGCACCGCCGAGACCGGCCCAGCCGGCGAGACCGGCCCAGCCGCCGCCACCGGCCCCACCGCCGGCACCGGCCCCATCGCAACGCGCCCCGGCCTGGTCGCACCAGATCCGGTGCAGAATTGTCCGCTCACCGAACAAAGACGCACCAGATCCGGACGGCGGGGCCGACGCCAGCATCGACACCGCCGAGACCGGCCCAGCCGGCGAGACCGGCCCCAGCCGGCGAAACCGGCCGCACCGCCGGCACCGGCCGCGTCGCGCGATACCGCCGGGCCACTCAGCCCAGCGCCGCCTTCACCGCTGCGGCGATCCGGGCGCCCTCGGCCCGGCCACCGGCCCTGGCCTGCACCGACTTGATCACCTGGCCCATCTGCCGCATGGTCGGCGCCACCCCGGTGGCATCCGTCACCTCTTGGACGGCCTGCCCGACCAGCACGGACAGCTCGTCGTCGGTCAGCGGTGCCGGCAGGTAGCCCTGCAGCACCTGCGCCTCGGCGCGCTCCTTGTCGGCGAGCTCGGCGCGGCCGGCGCCGGCGTACACCTCGGCGGCCTCGTGGCGCTTGCGCACCTCCTTGGCGAGCACCGTGATCACGTCGTCGTCGGTGAGCTCTCTGGCGGTCTCTCCGGCCACCTCGGCGTTGGTGATGGCGGCCAGCGCCATCCGCAGGGTGCCGGTCGTCACGGTGTCGCGCGCCTTCATGGAGGCGGTCAGGTCCGCGCGGATCCGTGCCTTCAGTGTCGTCGGTGCCCCAGCTGACCCCGGCGCCCCGGAATCGCCCGTCGCTGCCTGCTCGCTCATCGGTGCCCTCCGCCCTTCGCACAAGCACTCATCGGTGCCCTCCGCTCTTCGCACAAGTGCTCATGGCCGGCCCCATTCGATGCTCGGTGCGCGCGGATTCGCTGATCCTCGCGCATACTCGCCATCTCAAGCCACGCCCACGACCACGCTATCGGGTGGCACCGGCAGACAGCGCGGATAATTCCAGCCATGGTGATCGGATGGGACGCCGCCCGGCGCGCGTTCGCCGACGCGGCGGCCTCCTTCGTCGAGACGGCCGCCCGGGTCGGGGACCGGTGGGACCGACCCGGCCTGGGCGAGTGGACGGTGCGGGACCTGACGGGGCACACCAGCCGGGCACTGCTCACCGTGGAGAGCTACCTGGCCAAGCCGGCCGGCGCCGCGGACGTCGCATCGGCGGCGGACTACTACCGGGCGACGCGCGAGATCGCGGCCGGGCCCGAGGTGGCCGATCGCGGCAGGGATGCCGGCGCCGCACTTGGGCCGGACCCCGCCGCCGAGGTCGCCCGGATCGCCGCCAGGGTGGTCCCGCTGCTGGCCGAGAAGACTGGCACGGAGTTGCTGACGACGGTCGCCGGCGGCATGCGCCTGGCCGACTACCTGCCCACGCGCACCTTCGAACTGGTGGTGCACACCGCGGACCTTGCGGTGGCGCTTGGGCTCCCTCCCGACGTCCCGGCCGCGGCCGCCGAGCAGGCGCTGCTGCTGG
>JBIQML010000141.1:0-9364 GCA_044463405.1 Nakamurella lactea
ATGATCAACAGGTCATCGACACACTGACGGTGCCGACGAACAAGATCAAGACCCAGACCCACACCCCGCCGTCATCGGAAACCCCAACGCCGGGAAGCACCACCGCCATCGGCAGGATCAGAGACGGTCAACACGCGTCACCGCGCAAGAAAACCCCTCAACCCCAGCCCATCGGCGGATCGAGGCTGAACCGGCCCGACTTCGTCGCGGCTGCTCCCACCCTCCCCAGCGATCCCAGGTCAGGCTGCCGCCAGCTTCACCCAGCCGACACGACGACCAGGCGACAATGGTCTCTCATTTCCATCCGGAATTACAGCGCCTCGTCGCGCACCACAGTTCGCCTGACAGCCCCTCGGCAGTGCGTCGGTTTGCGGCCCAAGTCCTCCCGGCAGTGGTCCACCACCAGTACCTCGCCGGAGATTGTGTCGCCCACGGGCTACGTCTCCGGTTCATCGAACTCAGCGACGCCGCCACGGCGCACCCCGGCAAGGATAGGACTATCGATACCACCCTCTCACCGATGCATGCCCACGCCGCTCCTGATCATTCCCGTGCCCACAAATTGCCCACAATCTCTCCAGAACGGCGACTATCCATCTGATGCCCGCTGAGTGATAAGACCAGGTCAGAGCCGGTTCACGATCATCGCAGCAGGTCGCAGAACCGCTCCATTTTCGTTCGGGACGAAGAGGTCGTGGGTTCGAATCCCGCCACCCCGACCATGTTTTCCCAGGTCACAGCGTTGGCCACCTGATCGTTGTTGATCTCGAACCGCTCCGTGCCCACAATGTGCCCACGGTGATCGTGATGGTGGCTGGCTGGCCTGGGACCGGTCGGCAGGATCGGCGCTTGCCATTCGGGTCCATCGTTGTGGCCTTGGATCGGTGAGGCACGTGCGGGTGCCTCGGCGAAGATCTGTCCGATCGCGGCGTGGTTCCGGCCGGCGCCTTGCCGGTCGCGCGCCGGCGACCTGATCCGCCCTCGTTGGTGCTGATCGGACTCCGCACAGCGAACCAGCGAGGGTTGTCGATGCCGTGGCGGGCGCAGATCGCGATGCTCATGCGCGAAGCGAATGGACGATCCGGGGGTCCCTGGCGATGCGCCAGGTCCCCATCGATCCATCCCGGGTGCTCCTGTGGGCCCGAACGCGGCCAGTTGCTGCGCTTGCCGTCGACATGCGCTTGCGGTCAACAACGCTGTCGACGGCGGGCGCCCGCTGCACGATCGGGCACCGAAGCGGGCACGCGCCAGTAGCGAACCGAACGCGAAGGCCAGCCACGAATGCCACGTGGGACAGCGCCACGGCTCGATGCAGGTCGGCACAACCACTTTCGTACGACTGCTTGTCGGCGTGACGGTGTGTCGCGCATCCATCGGACTGATCCCCGCTGTGTTGTACGACACGTTGCACGGTCGATCGGCCAGGCTCACACTAAAAGCAACAATCGTTGTTACTAGAAGGAGGCTCGACATCATGTCTGCGATCAGAGTCCACCCGAGGATTGGCCCGCTGCAGGAAACCTGGCAGCGCGCGTCAACCGAACCTGCCTACGGCGCGTACACGTTGCTGCGGGTCGGGTTCATCGCTTTGCCGCTGCTGATGGGGCTGGACAAGTTCTTCAACCTGCTCACCGACTGGCCCGGGTATTTGGCGCCCTGGATCGTAGCGATCATTCCGTTGAGCGCCCAGCACGCCATGTTCGTCGTGGGCGCTGTCGAGATCGTCGCGGCGATCGCCATGGTGATCAAGCCGCGGTACGCCGCCTACATCGTCGCGGCATGGCTGGCCGGCATCGTCATCGATCTGCTGACGTTCTCGGGCTTCTACGATGTTGCGCTGCGCGATTTCGGGCTGATGCTGGCCGCGTTGACACTGGCCCGATTGGCCAGCGTCTACGACCCGGCCTGGCACCGTCGGGTACCCACGCGCTGACGGGCATCTTGCCCGCCGGACGCCGCGAGCACCGCCGCCGACGGATCGGGACGCCAGAATCGCCGTGATCACACCCTCGCGTCACCCACATTCGCGCACATCTACTGAGCCATGGGAGCTTTTGCTCCCTCGGGCCTGTCCATCGGGCGCGGCACGGCTAGCCGGAGGGGACGATGCGGAACGCCCACCGAACCAGGTGGTCAGTGCTTTCCGCAGCGCGGGTAGCCCAGTCTGCCCGGGCTCGTCGACCCTCGCCGCCAGGCTATGCGGGCGTCCGCCAGGAGCAAGAGCGCATCCGCACGCCGCTCGTCGAGCAGGACGCCGGCAACATCGAGGCGCACCGCCCACTCAGCGGAAACCTTCCGGATGTCCGAACGATGCGCAAGATCGAGGAGTGCAGGGCGGCCGTTGCGCAACACACCGGCGAATCTGGGATCGTCCTGATCGCCCTGCAGAGCTTGGTCGGTCGCAAAGGTGCCGACGAGAGGATGTGCGTCTTACCGGTACGACTTGAGCCCCGGAGTCCCCGCATCGGTGCCGGCCATCAGTTCTCCCAGGTGGCGCAGCGCCTGCTCCTCGGCAGCCATCGCGAGGAACAGCGACCGCAGCGCGTCGGCGGCTGGACCGTGCCCTCGGCGGAGCGCGACCTGAGCACGCGTATGGAGCAAGGTGCGTTCGGAGGCGGCGCGACCCTCGACAGCGTATGTGTCGAGCAGACCAGGGGGCGCCCATCCCTGGATGCTTCCGGCGAGCTTCCACGCGAGGCTGGCTGCGTCGAGCGTGCCTGCATTCACCGCAACCCCGCCCGCCGGAAACAGGTGCGCCGCATCGCCGGCGAGGAAGACGCGGTGGTGGCGGTACGCGTCCGCTTGTTTCGCGGAGTCGCCGAATCTCGTCATTCGCAGCGGCTTGCGCATCGGTAGGTCAACACCAAGCACACGTCGCACGCTTGCGCTCAGCTCCTTCGTGGTCATGGGCGCGACGTCGTCGTATTCGACGTCCTCCACCTCGGCGGTGTAAACGCTGATGGTCCCACCGGCGGCAGAGCATGCGAAGACTCCATGTTCGGTCGCCGTGTAGCCGAACGGGATATTGCCCGCGCCGGGCAGGCCAGCTCGCCTCGGTAGTGCAGCAACTGCAAGATCTATCCCGCGAGACCTCCCGCCTCCGCCACCTGGGACGGCTCGGGACGTCGTTCGACCACCACAGTTCGTACTCTCGCGAGGCCGAGCTCACCCGGGAGCATGAGGCCGGTCGGCCCAGCACCCACAACGACAACATCTGCAAGCATGAACGATCACCTCGACTATCTCGACATCGGCCGATCGCCCCCGAGCCGGCAGGCGTGCGGCCAGCACTCTCGGTTACCTGCCTTCAGCGCGCAGAGACGGTGTCCCTCGTCCTTCTCGTCCGGGGAGTCCGCGCTCGGCTCGCATGCTCGAGCCACCGAGGATCTCGTGGGCCCGGCGCGTCGAGAGGCGGGGCGTTCGCATCGACCAGCCACAGGATCCGGTCGGCCTCATATCCGTCAGCGGTCGTCGGGTGGTGGTGGAGGTCGTCGGCGGTCATCAACGAATCGACCCCCGTCCGGATCATGGGCCTTGATGGTCTCCGCACACTGATGTGCATCGTCGTCGGACTCTCCTCGCTCTTGTCTACCGGCTCGGTGGGGGCGGCAGCTTTCCAACATGGCCCGGGCCCGGACGCATCGTTGGCGTTCCGCAGTCGGTGTTCGGCGAGTTGGAGCGCCATTTCGGCGAGACACTCGACCGCGACCGAGTCGCGAAGATCCACCAGGGCAGCGAGGATGTGCAGGCGTACGCCGGTGTGGTGCGCGGGTACACCCATTCGGCGGGCGAGATCGTCCGCCAACTCGTCGAGCACGACGAGTTCGGATGGCACGTGATCTGCCGCCACGCGACGCAGCGAACTCGATGCGATGAGGTTGTCATTGCAGGGACCTCGGTTCTCTCGGCATCACGGAAGCGTCGTCCGCCTCCGGATCACGCACGGCCAGGACCCCGCAGCGGGCTCGCCATCCAGCGCGACGTCCGTCCGCCTTTCCGCCGTCGCGATCGACACCACCGCGACCTGAGCGCCACGCCGAACGACCACCGTGGTCGCGATCGTCCCGGTCCGACGTCTTGACAGCGGTTCCCCACGCTCAGTAATTTCGTTACGGCGCTAGCAGCGTTGCTGTAGTTCGATTACACCGCCCCGGAACGGGGCGACCCGGCGGAGCGGTGACGACGCCCTCCCCCGTCGCCCGACCCACGTGCAGGTTGAGAGGGAGCTGGCCATGGCCACTGCTGTGACGCGCCGGACGGCGCTGAAGTACGGGGCGGCAGCCACTGCTGCCGCGGCCATGGTGGGCCGGGAGGTGGCCGGCGCGCCGGAAGCACACGCCGACGGGGCCGCAGCACCGTCCGACGGGGACGCCGCCACCCTGACCGTGCACTTCTACAGGGAGCGGGGCGCGCACCGCAGCCGGCCGCATGCCTTCACCCTGGACGGCCAGCCCGGGCGCCTCGTCGACACCAGCCGGGACGGCGCCTGGCTGACCAGCACCTTCTCGTTCCCCGGTCAGGCCTCGTCCCGCTACCTGGGCATCGCGATCGATCGGGACAGCGCGTTTTCCGGCCAGCGGCGCTTCGTCCAGGCACACGCCGGCATTGCCGAGGTGTGGTTGCTGGACGGCGACTCGCAGGCCTACGCCGAGCCCGAGCACATCGACCCCTCCCTGGTCGTCGCCAGAGATGGTCGGGAATACGTCGCCGTTCAGGACTTGGCCGGCCCGCTCGACCTCACCTACCACACGGCGCCCAACGGCTACCTGTTCGACCAGAATCCGGTGCGCACGGCCCCGATCCTGACGATCTATCGGGGCCGTGACTACTTCGAGATCGACACCGACTCCAACCGCATCGGTCAGAACGTCACCGGCAACATGTTGGACGCCTACACCGACACGGTGTTCACCGATGTCGACGGCTTCCAGCGCGGCGACGGGTACTACCTCTCGCTGGCCTACATCCGCCGGCTGTTCCAGGTCGGGACGCTGACCACCGGGCACGGCACGTACCTGCTCAAGCGGCAGTTCGTCGCTTACGACACGCTGCTGCCGGCCCGGGATCCCGCCCTCGTGGGGTTCTCCCGCGACGCCCTGGACGCCATCGACGCCTACGTCCAGCAGCAGGTCGACAACGGCGGTCCCTCGCTCGCCGTCAGCGTCGTGAAGAGTGGGAAGATCGTCAAGCAGTCCGCCTACGGATTCGCGCACAAGTACCAGACCGCCAAGGTCGACGAGGCATACCAGGCCGCCCACCTGCTGCCGAAGGACGAGTGGGAGCCGGCCGCAGTCCACACCATCTACGACCTCGCCTCCAACACCAAGATGTACTCGACGAACTACGCGATCCAGAGGCTGGTGTCGCAGGGCAAACTCGACATCACCCGCACGCTGGCGTCGTTCCCCGGGTGGGAGAACTTCACCGACTCCAACACCGAGTACACCGGCGACTGGACCGTCGGCGGCCGCGGCGGGATCACCGCCGAGCACACCGGCAAATCGACGGTGACGATCCAGGACCTGCTGCACCACATGGCCGGCCAGATACCGGACCCGCAATACCAGAACCGCAACGTCGCAGGAGGGCTGTACTACCAGAACTCCGACATCCACGACCGGTCCGGCATCATCGACGCCATCTGCCGAACGCCGCTCATGGTGCCACCGCGCACCGAGTTCCTGTACAGCGACGTTGATTTCATGGTCCTCGGCATCCTGGTCGAGCAGATCACCGGCCAAACCCTCGACGAGTACATGCACGACGAGTTCTACGCACCACTCGGCCTGCACGAGACGACGTTCAACCCATTGCAGCACGGCCACAGCGCAGCGGACTGCGCGGCCACCGAGAACAACGGCAACACCCGCGACGGCAATGTGAGTTTCGGAACGCTCCCGGACGGTACCCCGGTCCCGATCCGCCGATACACGCTGCAGGGCCAGGTGCAGGACGAGAAGTCCTGGTACTGCATGGGCGGGGTGTCCGGCCACGCCGGCCTGTTCTCCACGGTCGGCGATCTGGCCGTGCTGACCCAGGTGATGCTCAACGGCGGGATCTACCACGGCCGCGAATACTTCAGCAAGGACATCGCGGAGGAGTTCACCACGCCATACGCCCTGCCCGGGCACAGCCCGGACTACTCGACCATCGGGCTGGGCTGGCGGGTGCACTCCAAGCGGTCCGCGGCCTACTACTACTTCAACTGGGGACCGAGCCGCAGCACCTACGGTCACGAGGGTTGGACCGGCACCCTGACGATCATCGACCCCACCTACGACATGACGGTCACCATCCTGACCAACATGCGGCACTCGCCGGTGGTCGATCCGCCGAACGGCTTCTGGGACAGCCGGTTCCCGATCGCCAGCATGGTGCCCGTGACGGCACGCGTCTACAACGCACTGCTGGACGGCGTCGACGAATCGCCGGGCCAACCCGGTCACGGCGGCTGACGCGGGCTGTCCGACGCACGCGGAGTCTCACGGGCCCGGCGGAGTCTGGCCGCCAGAGCGGTTGCCGCCGGACTTGACAAGGTCCTTGATGCGATCGACGATGCGCAGGTATCGCACCCCATCGATCGTGGCGACATCGCCGGTGCGCAGCCAGCCGTCCTCGGTGAACGACCAGGATGACGGTGTCGACGGGTCGCCGTAGTACCCGGACGCGATGGTCGGCCCGGCGACCTGCAGTTCGCTGTGGGCGATGCCGTCACGCGGTTGCTCGCGGCCCTCGCCGTCGACGACCCGCGGCGAGGTGTACAGGATGTTCGAACCCGGAACTGCCAGCGTGCGGGGTTGCTCGTCCGTGTCAAGCCCGTCGTGGGCCGTGCCGAGCCGCGAACGGGGCCACCAGGGGGCTGGTCTCGGTCATGCCTAGGGAACGAGGTAGGAGACCGTCTCGGCGACGCACACCGGCCGGTCGCCCCCGTCCCGCTCCACGGTCACGCGCAGCACCAGTTGGTGCCCGCCGCCGTGCTCCGTCAGCCCGAGGACCTCGGCGCCGCCGCGCACGCGGGAGCCGACCGGGAGCACAGCGGGGAATCGGACCCGGTTGCAGCCGTAGTTGATCACCGTCGAGACGCCGCCGATCCGCAGGATCTCCTCGAAGAACACGGAGATCAGGGACAGCGTCAGATAACCGTGGGCAATCGTGGTCCCGAACGGACCGTCGGCCGCCCGCTCGGGATCGACGTGGATCCACTGGTGATCACCCGTGACGGCGGCGAAGGCGTCGATCGCCGCCTGGTCCACCAGGTGCCACGAGGAATGGCCGAGGTGCTGACCGACCGCGGCCGCCAGATTGTCGACGGACGCGAAGACCCGGGGCGAGGAGGTCTCGGCGGGCGGTGGCCGATGGGCGGCGTCGGTCACGGCAGCGATCCCCCGCCGTCGACGTACAACGTCTGCCCGGTTATGTAGGAGGCCTCATCGCTGGCCAGGAAGGCCGCCGCCGCGGCGATGTCCTCCGGGCTGCCGATCCGTCGCACCGGATTGGATGCGGTGACGGACGCGCGGAACTCGTCCACGCTGATGCCCATGCGGACGGCGGTCGCATCGGTCATGTCGGTGGCGACGAATCCCGGGGCGATCGCATTGACGGTGATTCCGAAGGGTCCCAGCTCGATCGCCAGCGTGCGGGTGAAGCCCTGGATGCCCATCTTCGCCGCGGCGTAGTTGGCCTGCCCGCGATTGCCAAGGGCGGAGATGCTGGAGACGTTGAGGATCCTGCCGGACCTCTGAGGCACGAATATCGCCTGTGCCGCACGGGACATCAGGAACGACCCCTTGAGGTGGACCGTCATGACGGCATCCCAGTCGTCCTCGGTCATCTTGAACAGCAGGTTGTCGCGGGTGATGCCGGCGTTGTTCATCAGGACGTGCAGCGCGCCGAGTTCGTCCACGGTGCGCGCGACGGCGGACTCGGCGTCCGCCTGCCTGCCGACGTCGGCACCGATGCCCAGGTGCCTCGCGGATCCCGGCAGGCGTGACGCGGCGGCACGCGCGGCCTCCTCGTCCAGGTCGACGATGGCGACGCTCGCGCCCTCCGCGGCGAACCTGCTCGCCACGCCGAACCCGATGCCGCGCGCCGCGCCGGTGACGAGCGCGACTCGATCGTGATACCGATCCATGTCCAGGGAACTCCTTCTGCCGGTGTCGGTCGGTGCTGGTCAGTGTTGGTCGCAGGGAGCCGGTCAGGTGATGGCCACGCCGCCGTCCACGGTGAGCGTCTGCCCGGTGATGTAGCCCGCGGCATCGCTGGACAGGAACGCGGCCGCCGCCACTTCGGGCGCCTCCGCGAACCGGCCGGCGAGGATCCGGGTGCGGATGCCTGCCACGTCGTCGGGCGGGTACTGCACGGTCGTCTCGGACTCGAAGAAGTCCGGGGCCAGTCATGTCCGTCGCCATCAGATCCGGTCGAGGACCAACGCCATGTCCTGCCCGCCGCCCATGGTCTTGCCGCTCCCGCCGCCCGGCAGGCCGCAGCCCGGCATCACATCGTCGACGCCTGCGGGATCGAGTGCCCGCACGGCGGCGCTGCTGGTCAAGGCGGCCAGGTCGTCCGGGCGCCAGCGGGTGAGCGACCCCCTGCCGGCCCGGCCGATCGACGTGCGGACGGCCGTGGCGACGACTGCCTCGGGCATCGGTTCCTCCGGTTTGGTCCCGCCGGCGTCGTGCCGACCGGCGACCGCTTGGCAATACCTGAGCGCCTGCATAGTATAAGCGCACGCTTAGCTTGACACGAGGGAGCTGCTTTGTCCACCCACGCGACCGACCTGCCCCGGTTGCCGACCCTTCCGGTGGCCACCAGGGCCCGGCAGCGTTTGCTCGACGCCGCCATCGATGCGTTCTCCGAGAACGGCTTCGGCGGCACCACCACCCGGGACATCGCCGCGCGCGCCGGCCGAAGCCCGGCGGCCGTGTACATCCACTACCGGACGAAGGAGGACCTGCTCCTCGCGGTGAGCCGGCTCGGCCACACCGAGGCGCTGAACTGCCTGTCGCAGGCCGCATCGAGGGCCCGTGAACCCACCGAACGCCTGCGTGGCATGGTCGCCGCCTTCAGCACCTGGCACATGGACAACGCCAAGCTCGGCAGGGTCGCGCAGTACGAATACGCCGCGCTGAGCCCGACGCACCGACGAGAGATCGTGGAGCTGCGGCGCAGGATTCAGCGGCTGGTCCGCACGGTGATCCAGAGCGGCGTGGCCTCCGGCGAGTTCGACGTCACCGACATCGCCGGCGCCGCCGACGCGGTCCTGTCCCTGTCCATCGACCTCGTCCGCTGGTTCGACCCTGCCCGCCGTCGCCGGGCCGCCATCGCCGCCCAGCATGCCGAGCTAGCGGTCCGCATGCTGCGCGGA
>JBIQML010000142.1:0-9327 GCA_044463405.1 Nakamurella lactea
GAACGGCCCGTCGTGCGCCAGGGCGAACGCGAGTGCATCGGGGACCTCTGCCGCGTCCCGCACCTGGACGACGGCGGCCGGTGATCCGGTCGCGCAGTACACGTGCCGCACCTGCTGGTAGCGCGGGTCGGCCGGCCGGATCACGTCCAGCGACGCGACCGGGGTCGCGGTCATCGCCCGGCCCCCGGACGCGGCCCGGTCGCCGCGTCGACGAAGTAATGCAGGTCGCGATCGGCGAGAGGGCTGGTCCCCGCGACGAGTTCGGCGGCGTGCCAACCCACGTCCGACGCGAGGATCCACCCCGGGTCGTCGATGCCTGCCAATTGCCGCGGGCGGGTTCGAACCATCCCGAGGATCACCCTGTACACGCGCGGACCGCGGCCGTTGATCTCGGCGGCCACGGTGCGGGTGAGGGACTTGCGGGCCGCCGCCGCTGCCGCGACGCCCGCCGCGCCCGGCAGCGGGATGTCCGCGCTCATGCCGTTCAGCTGCACGAGCGCGCCGCCCGCTGCGAGGTGCGGAACGAACGCCCGGTACAGGCGAAACACCGACGTCAGGTTCGACGCCAACAGCTCGTCCCACTCCGCATCGGTCAGGTCCAGCGCGGCCTTGCGTCCCTGGCCGCCCCGCGAGGCGACCGACACGATGACCCCGTCGAACCGGCCGTGACGACCGGCCAGCTCGTCGGCCCGCCCGACGAGACCCGGGTCCAGCGCGTCGAGGGTCTCGACCGCCAGCCGCGGGTCCGCGGTGCGCGCCACGAGCTGGTCGAGCCGCTCCCGGTTGCGGCCGGCGGCCACCACGGTCGCACCCGTCGCCAGCAGGGTCCGCACGACTCCCTCGCCGACGCCACCGGCGCCGCCGACGACGAGCACCGCCCTTCCCTGCAGGCCTGTCTGGTGCTGCGCCCACTGGGGACGCGGTGGTTCGTCGTTCATTGCTGCTCCTGCTGGATGATGCCTGCTGCCTCGGACGCGGTGATGCGGCGCTCGTCGTTGGCTGCTGCCTCGGATGCGGTGATGCGGCGCTGGATGTGGGCCTCGATCGCGGCCAGTGCCTCGTACAGGCCGTCGAGCTGGGCGTCGGTGAGGGCCTCGCCGAACCACTGCTGGGCCGCCTCAAGGTGCGGGCCCACGGCCCGTCGATGGGCGCGGCGTCCCTCGTCGGTCAGCGCGACCACGGTCGCCCTTCCGTCACCGCCGTCACCGCCGCTGCGCGTGATGAGGCCGCGCCGTTCCAGCCGGCGCAACTGATGGGACAACCGGCTGGTGTCCCACCCGATCGCCCGCGCGCACGACACCGACCGCACGCCCCGCGGAGTCGAGGTCAGGTGTGCGAGCACCGTGAACTCCGCCGCCGACAGGCCGGCCACGTCCGACAGCACCCGGGCGGTTTCCCCGCGCAGCTGCTCCGTCACCGTCTGCAGCTTCGCCCACGTCAGAAGCCGACGACCGCGCAATCTTCCTGACACGTCAGGAAGTGTAGCACGGTAGCTGACACGTCAGCTTCTTCGGAAGGTTCGGTCGGCACCCCTACCGGGGCGTCCGTGCTCGCTCGGCGACCGTCCGATTTTCCTGGGCTAACGCTCGAAGGGGTGATCGCGCATCCGCTCGGCGAGCCCGCGCGCGATGCGATGCGCCGCCGACGCCGGCTTGCGTTCGGCCTGGTCCGCGACGCACGCGACGAACTCTCGCGCCAGATCGAGGCGGGGGTACGCATCGAGCACCTCGTCCCGGAAGCCTCGATCAATCAGGTGCGCCCGGGCCCCGGCGATGTCCAGCGCGGTGGCCGCTTCCAGCAGGTAGCCCTCCACGTCGAGCGACGGATCGACCGACGCCCAGTTGTGCCGGACGATCACCTGCAAGGTGCGCTGTTGCCGGTGCGGCGGCCATCCGGCCCCGGCGGTCAGGGCGACGGCGACATGCCCGCCGGCCTCCTCGTAGGACAGCGTGTGGTTGTCGAAGGCCGGCGTGGTTCCGATGTCGTGCAGCAGCGCCGCCACGAAGAGCATCTCGTCGTCGATTCCGATCCACCCTTCGGTGGCGGCGAAACCTCGCGCCCAGTACCAGGATCGCATGACATGGTGGAACATCGACGGCGTGTGATAGTCGGTCGCCAGCTGGACGGCCGCAGTGGACGCGCGACCATCCGGGGCAGCGAAGTCCTCGATCCGCATGCTGCACATCGTGGCCCTCCGGCCGTGCGTGACCGGCACGGGGTTACCGCCGTACCCGGCCACGGATTCCCCGGCCCCGACCGGCTGAACCCGGTGAGGACATCACCGGCGGGAGCGGGCGATGAGTTCGGCGGCGATCCAGTGCGCGACGTTCTCCGGGTAGGGGGCGGGCAGGGACAGGACGATGTGGGTGAACCCGGCGTCGACGGCGTTGCCGATCGCGTCCCGTGTCGAACCCGGTTCCCGGTAGGAGACCGGGAGGACCATCGACCGCGCGATCTCGGCGGGGTTGCGGCCGATCTGGGCGCAGTAGCGATCGAGCAGTCGGCTTCGGTTGCTGGCGTCGTCCAGGTCGCCTCCCGGACAGTTCCAGATGTCGGCGTGTTCGGCGACGATACGCAGGGTTGCGGCGGAGCGGCCGCCGATGAGGATCGGCGGGTGCGGGCGCTGGGCGGGCTTGGGGTTGCCGAACGCGCCGGTCAGCTCGTAGTAGCTGCCCTGGAAGTCGAACGGTTCGGCCTCGGTCCACAGCCGCCGGATGATGGTACACGCCTCGGCGAGGCTGCCGGTGGCGTGCCGGGAATCGTGAAACGGCAGCCCGTGCGCGGCGTATTCGCGGTGGGCCCACGGGATGTCGGGGCGTGATCCGGCGCCGATGCCGAAGTCCAGCCGACCGCCGGAGACGATGTCGACGGTGGTGGCGATCTTGGCCAGTATCGCGGGTGCGTGTAGCCGGTTGCTCGTGACCAGCACGCCGACGCGCAGCCGCCCGGTCTGGGCGGCGAGCGCCGCGAGCAGGGTCCAGCCCTCGTAGATCGATCCGTTCAGGTCGCCGTCGATCGGCAGCAGGTGATCGAACAGCCAGGCGTGCTCGATCTCGTCGATGGTGTCGGCCTCCCGCCAGACCCGCTGGATGTCGCGGTAGTCGACCTGCATGGGGGCCGTCAAGATCCCGAAGCTGATCGGTGTCATGAGCGCCTCCTCAGGGCCGGGTCGAGCAGGGCGGGCGGGGTGTCGTTCTTCTCGTCCGGGGCGAGGTCGATGCCAGGGGCGACGATGCTGTCGATCGCGTCGAGGACGTCGGCGGGCAGCACGGTATCGGCCGCGGCCAGCTGGGACTGCAGGTGGTCCAGGGTGCGCGGGCCGAGCAGCGCGCTGGTCACTGCGGGGTGGGCGGTGACGAGGCCCAAGGCGAGCTGGATCAGGCTCAGGCCCGCCTGTTCGGCCACCTTGACCAGTTGCTCGACGGCGTCGAGCTTGGCGCGGTTGGCCGGCAGCGCGGTGTCGTAGAGCTGCGGCAGGAATCCCGACCGTGGGGTGCTGATCTCGCGGTCGGCGCGGATGGCGCCGGACAGCCAGCCCGAGGCCAGCGGGCTCCACACCAGGACCCCGAGGCCGTACTGCTCGGCGACCGGCAGGACGTCGCGTTCGATGCCGCGTTGCAGGATGGAGTAGTTCGGCTGCTCGGTGACGAAGCGGGTCAGGTGGTGCTGGTGGGCGGCCCATTGTGCCTGCACCAGCCGGTAGGCCGGGTAGGTCGAGGTGCCGAAGTAGCGGATCTTCCCGGCGCGCTGCAGGTCGGTCAGGGCGCCCAGGGTTTCCTCGTCGCTGGTGGCGGGGTCCCATCGGTGCACCTGGTACAGGTCGACGTGATCGACGCCGAGCCGGCGCAGGCTGTCCTCCAGCGCGGTGACCAGCCAGCGCCGCGACCCGCCGCGATGGTTGAGTTGCTCGCCCATCGGCAGACCCGCCTTGGTGGCCAGCACGATGTCCTCGCGCCGACCTGCGATGGCGGTGCCGACCATCGCCTCGGATTCGCCGGCGCTGTACCAGTCGGCGGTGTCGATGAGGTTGATCCCGGCTTCGAGCGCGGCGTCCACGAGCGCGGTGGCATCGGCCTGCGTGGTGCGGCCGAGGGCGCCGAAGTTCATCGCGCCGAGCGCGAGTGTGCTGACCCGCACGCCGGTGCGGCCCAAACTGCGGTATTGCATGACTGATCTCCTCAGACGTGTTCCCCGGCGCCGGCGCTGGCCGAACGCGACGCCGGTGTGACACGATAGAACCGGAACGTTGCTCCGCTAACTATACGGAGCAACGTTCCGGTTATGCAAGCGTCCTGATGAGAGGAGTTCCGCGATGCCCCCCAGCGACGCACCGGCACGGCAGGTGGCGACGCGCAAGCGGGCCGACGCTCGGCGGAACGAGCAGACACTGCTGGACGCTGCCGCCGCCGTGTTCGTCACCTCCGGCGTGGACGCCCCGGTGCGCGAGATCGCCACCCGGGCAGGGGTGGGCATGGGCACCATCTACCGGCACTTCCCCACCCGGGCCGACCTGGTGATCGCCGTGTACCGGCATCAGGTGGACGCCTGCGCCGACGCAGGGCCGCAATTGCTCGCCAGCGGACCGACGCCGTACGCAGCGCTCACCAGGTGGGTGGGGATGTTCGTGGACTTCCTGGTCACCAAGCACGGGCTCGCCGCCGTGCTGCGCTCCGACCAGTCCAGCTTCGCTGCGCTACACGCTTACTTCCTTGACCGGCTCATCCCCGTCTGTGGCCAGCTGCTGGATGCCGCCGTGGAGGCCGGTGAGATTCGTTCCGGTGTTGACGCCTACCAATTGCTGCGCGGCATCGGAAACCTGTGCATCGGCGCGGAGGACGACCAACGGTACGACGCGCCCTTGATGATCGAGCTACTGCTGACCGGGCTACGGGAGCCGGCCAACTGAGCAGACCGCGTCCAGGCGGATTCGAAACCCACACTGTGACCATTTTCGAAATGGCCG
Organism: Nakamurella lactea; assembly: GCA_044463405.1. Taxonomy (GTDB): domain Bacteria; phylum Actinomycetota; class Actinomycetes; order Mycobacteriales; family Nakamurellaceae; genus Nakamurella; species Nakamurella lactea_B. Next base: position 4,964 of record JBIQML010000142.1, read on the forward strand.
TTTTTCGGCGTGTCGTCGCCGCAGGTCACTCTCGGCGTTTCGAACGGATCGAGCATTTCTACCAGGCATTTTATGCGAGCCGATGATCACGAGAGCTCATCCCATATCCTGAGACTTCCCCTCCAAAGTGTGCAGTTTACGTGCAGTCTGAAGATCATCTGCAACTGTGCCGCAAGCCAGCGAAACGCCCGAGCTCCGACAATGCGGATCGGCACTCATCGAGGCCAGTCGGCCACCGTCCAATCGACAGGTCTCCGTCGGCCATCGGCGCCGGAACTCCCCGATCGTTCCAGACGACCTCGCATTCGAAGCGTCATGCCCGATCACCTGTCCCATAGGCCCCGTGACCGTTGGCCGCACGAAAAGTCCGGGATGTCGGCCATGGAATCGCACGGCCGATATTATTGGCGCGGCTCGGCAGGCTAACGGACTGCGCGAACGCGCAGCCTAGGGCGAGGACGTGATCACGTGGGGCAAGGTTGGGACATCGTTGAACCACGCGCTGATGCCCTCATCGAGTCCCTCCGGGCATTTGGCTACTCCCCGGAGGCTGCGATCGCCGACTTGGTGGACAATAGTATCTCGGCTGGGGCGAAGGAAGTCGCCGTCGACTTCGCATGGGCCGGCGCCAACTCCCGAGTGACCGTTTACGACAATGGCAGTGGAATGTCCGAAGGTGCCTTGGCGGCAGCGATGCGGCCCGGCAGTACCAGTCCGATCGAGGATCGCCACGCGTCCGACCTAGGTAGGTTTGGTCTGGGTCTAAAGACTGCATCATTCTCGCAGGCGCGCGAGCTTACTGTCGTTTCGAGGACTGCCACTACCGCCCCCACTACCCGCAGGTGGGATCTCGACACGATCGCCGCATCAGGAGAATGGCGACTCCTGCGGACGGCCCCAGCGGACGTCTCTGTCCCCGATCCGGGTGTCACCGGCGGGACAACAGTCACTTGGTCCAAGCTGGACCGTCTGGTGGGCCACGCGGCGTCGGAGGACGCCAAGGCCCACAGACGATTCCTTGACGTCACCGCCCGCGTGCATCGGCACTTGGAGGCAACCTTCCACCGCTTCCTCGTCGGGCACGATCGCATCCGCATCTTCGTGAACGGCCAGAAGATCGACTCTTGGGACCCGTTCATGGTTCGCCACCCAGCGACACAGCAGTTAGACCCTGAGGCACTGCCATACAAGGGTTCGCTCATCAAGGTCGCACCGTACGTCCTCCCTCACCGAAGCAAACTAACTGAAGGGGAGATGGCTCGCGGAGCAGGCGTCCAAGGCTGGAACCAGCAACAGGGCTTCTACGTTTACCGCTCCGGGCGCCTGCTTGCCCAAGGCGACTGGCTTGGTCTCGGTCTCACCAAAGACGAACACACCAAGCTAGCCCGGATCGCAATCGACTTCCCATCAAGCCTGGATCACGAATGGCAGGTTGACGTGAAGAAGTCGACAGCTCGTCCCCCAGGGGAACTCGTGGAATCCCTCCGTAGGATCGCTCGCGCAACACGATCGAAGGCGGAAGAGGTTTATCGACATAGGGGTAAAGTCCTTGCTCGCCAGAACAGCAAGCCATTCATATTCGCGTGGCAGGAATACAAGGGCAGGGACGGCAAGACCCGTTACCGCGTCAATCGCGATCACCCCGTGATCGCCGCCGTCCGAGACACACTTCGCACGGATAGCCGAGTCTTCGAACGCGCCCTTCGATTTCTTGAGGAGACGATTCCAACATCGATGATCGGCGTCTCGATCTCCAGTTCGGTTGACAACCAGCTCGCACCGTTCGGGGAATCCAAGCGCGAGATCAGGCCACTCGTCGACTTTGCGTTCGCGAGTTACGTGGAGATGGGGATGACCCCGACCCAGGCAATCGACCGAATCGCCGTCGCAGAACCATTCTGCGATTACCCCGAAGTTATCGCCGCGTTCAGGGAGAAACTGGCATGAACAACTCGGATCTTGTCCGTCAGATGGTCGTGCCACGCCTCGACCACGCCGTCGCAAACGGTACCCCTGTGACCACAGAACTCCTCAAAGAGTGGGTCGAGAGCACGGCGATCTTCGTGCTCGACCAGAATCCAAGCGGCCCCATCGACACCGAAAAGCTCATACGCGACATCGAGGCCGATTACAACGTCCACATCGGTTCGTGGAACTCTCTCGCTGATGATACTGACCACATTCCATGGCTGGCGAGCCGGCTGGCCGACAAAGGGACTTGGAAGTTCTGGGACCGCTACGCGCGATTTCAGAAGCAGGATCAGAGCCTCCCGACGGCAGCGATTCGTCGACTCGACGAGGTCACTGACGACCTGCTTGGGCGCCTAGAGGAGCCTGAGCGCGAAGGGCCGTGGGACCGTCGCGGACTTGTTGCGGGCCAAGTGCAGTCGGGGAAGACTGGAAACTATATCGGCCTAATCGCGAAAGCCATAGACAACGGATACAAGCTGATCGTTGTGCTTGCCGGCATTCACAACAGTCTCCGAAGCCAGACGCAGGCGAGGATAGACGAGGGCATTCTCGGTTTCGACACTCGCGCCTTTCGACTGGCGAATCAGGCGAACGATTCAAGCCGGATCGGGGTCGGGAAGCTCGCGGGGCCACGACTCTACGTAAACTCGTTCACCTCTTCGGAGCAAAGTGGCGACTTTCGGCTCAACGTGGCGCAGAATATGGGCATCGCGCCCGGAGGCGCCGATCCGATCGTACTAGTGGTGAAGAAGAATAAGTCGATCCTGACAAATCTCTTCAAGTGGGCGACCGAGCTCACCAAGGAGCGGGATCCCAACACAGGCGAGTTCAAAGTTCGAGGAGTACCTGTCCTCGTGATCGACGACGAAGCCGACCACGCGTCGGTGAACACCAAGCCGCAGGGTACGGGTGAGAGCAATGATCGAAACCTGTGGATGGTCTTCGGCGGGGTGACGCGTGGCGGGCGCACCTTCCCGGGGATGATCTGAAGTCCGTAGCAGTTTCGATCAAGGACCGGCGTTGGCGCGCTGGTTCGGGAAGGTACGCCCGTGCTCAAACTAGCCGAGGAAGCATCCGAGTCCAATCATCTGCACGTGCCGGCGGCGGTCGGCGAGTCGATGCTCGACGATCTCGCCCGGGAAGGCGCCCGGCGGATGCTGGCCGCCGCGCTGGACGCGGAGGTCGCCGCCTACATCGACGCGCACACCGACCAGCTCGACGAGAACGGCCACCGGCTGGTCGTGCGCAATGGTCACCACGCCCAGCGGCAGGTGGCCACCGCCGCCGGAGCGGTGACGGTCCGCGCGCCGCGGGTCAACGACAAACGCACCGACGAGAACGGTGAGCGGGTGCGGTTCTCCTCGAAGATCCTGCCGGCGTGGGTGCGTAAGTCCCCGCAGGTCGCGGAGGTGTTGCCGCTGCTGTATCTGCACGGCCTGTCGTCGGGTGACTTTGTGCCGGCCCTGGAGCAGTTCCTGGGCTCGTCGGCGGGCCTGTCCGCCAAGACGATTACCCGGCTGACCGAGCAGTGGCGCGACGAGGCCGCCTCGTTCGCCAAAAGGTCGCTGGCCGACGTGGATTACGTGTACTGCTGGGTGGACGGGATCCACCTCAAGGTGCGCCTGGAGCAGGACAAGGTGTGCCTGCTGGTGATGATCGGGGTCCGCGCCGACGGCCGCAAGGAGCTGATCGCGCTGGCCGATGGGTTCCGCGAGTCCTCGGAGTCGTGGGCGGACCTGCTGCGCGGCTGCAAGCGGCGCGGAATGCGCGCCCCGGTGCTGGCCATGGGTGACGGAGCGCTCGGGTTCTGGAAGGCCCTGCGGGACGTGTTCCCGCAGACGCGGGAGCAGCGGTGCTGGTTTCACAAGTCTGCGAACGTCCTTGCAGCCCTGCCGAAATCGGCGCAGCCCGGGGCGATCAAGGCGATGCAGGAGATCTACAACACGGCCGACGAAGCCCACGCCCGTCAGGCGGCGAAGACGTTCGCCGACCTGTATGGCGTCAAGTGGCCCAAGGCCGCCGCGAAGATCACCGACGAGCTGGACGTGCTGCTGGAGTTCTACCGCTACCCCGCGGCCCACTGGATGCATCTGCGCACCACGAACCCGATCGAGTCGACGTTCTCCACGGTGCGGTTGCGGCAGCGCGTGACCAAGGGCCCGGGTTCCCGCGTGGCCGGGATCGCAATGGCGTTCAAGCTCATCGAGTCCGCGCAACGCCGCTGGCGCACCGTCAACGCCCCACACCTGGTCGCCCTCGTCCGGGCCGGCGCCACGTTCAAAAACGGTGAACTCGTCGAACGACCAGCCACCGACCCCGGCAAGTCAGAAGGTGTCAGCGACCGGAAGGAGGCCGCCTAAAAGATCTTGATCCACAGGTCTTGACAATAGCTC
>JBIQML010000143.1:0-9324 GCA_044463405.1 Nakamurella lactea
CGTCAGGTCGCGGCCCGCGTGCTGGACGCGCTGCACGTCGATCGGCCCGCCGCCTGGAGCGCGCCGGTCGCCGCGGTACCGCCGCCCGCGCACCCGCTGGCGGACCGCGCCGGCTACTACCGCCAATATGTCGGTCCGTGGGTGCGGCGCCGCCTGACCGGCACCTCGTCCGGCGACGGCCGGACCGCCAAGTGGCCGACTCCGACGGCCGTCGATGCGATCCTCGTCACGGGCGGCTGACCGGCTGCTCGGTGATCGCCCGTGCCCGGCATACTCGCAGGTGTGAGAGTCGTTTTGCTGTCGCTGGAGTCATCGTCGGACCCGTCACTCCCCACTGCCGTGCGGCTGGTCCTGGTGGCGCTGCTGATCCTCGGCGCCTCGGTGTGGATCGGCGGGATGGCGGCGGTCACGGTGCTGTCGGTGGTGTCGGGCCGCACACTGCAGCCCGAGGCGCGGACGCGGCTGTTCCGCGACTTCGGACGGCGCTACCTGTCGGTGGCGGGAACGGCCCTGGTGATGACGGTGGCCTGCGGCGGCGTGCTGCTCATCGCGCGCGGCTGGGACGGGCTGGCCACCGCGATCGTCGCCGTCACCGTCGCCCTGGTGGTGGCGCTGATATTCGGGGTGCGGCAGGCACGGGCCATGGGTCGCCTGCGGCGGTCGGTCGCCCAGCAGGCCGACGACGGCCAGGCCGACGAGGCCGCGCAGCGTGCCGTCGTCGCGGGTGCCCTGCGCGCGCGGCTGCTGCGCTCGTTGATCGCGCTGCTGACGGTGGCGCTGTTCGTGCTGGCGATCAGCACGGCCGGCGGTTGAGCTCCGGCGCGGAGCAGCGGATGGACAACACCCCGGGCGCCACGGTCGCGCCCGGGGTGGTCCTGGTGTTAGCGGTTCCGAGATCGGCCGTCCGGCTCACCGGGTGGACAGGGGGCCCGCGGCGCACGTGGACGAGATCATTGTGACCGCAGGCCCGCGCCGGCCCCGAGCGCCTCACAGGGGGGATGGAGCCGCCGCGGCTCCCCGCCCTCACCGCTCAAGAATCTGACCGACCCCGGCCGCCTCGGCGCGCCGGCGCACCAGGTCGGCGGCGGCGACATCCTCCAGCCCGATGCCCATCATGGCGATGAAGGTCGGCCCGGTCGGGACCGGTGTTCGTCCGATGAGCACATCGGTGATGTCGGTGGGGTTCGACGGATACCCGGAGAACCAACCCTCGTCGCGGAAGTGGCGGTACTGGGCCCCGTCGTCGACGAGGAAGGCCGTGGCTGACCGAGCCACGTCGGGATGCCATGCCGCATCGAAGTCCACCGCGACCACCACCGCACCGTGGGCGAGGAGCGTGGCGTCGTAGCACGGCTCGGCCGGCTGCCGCATAGGCAACGCCGACACCACCGCCGGCGCGCCGCGCAGTGCCTGCTCGGCCGTGTCTGCCACCAAGACCTCCACCCCGGAATGCTCGCCGGCGAGGCGCTCCCGCGCCCTGTCCGGATGCCGGGTGAGCACCCGGATCCGCTGCAGTCCGGGCACCGTGAGCGGCAGCGCCCGCAGGTGCGCCACGCCCTGGACTCCGAGTCCCAGCAGCGTCACCTCGGGCACGCCGTCCGGACGAGTCGCCAGCAGTGCCACCGCGGTGGCGGCGGCGGTGCGCGCCTCGGTGATCCAGGACGCGTCCATGACGACCCCGGGGATCCCGGAGCCCGCGTCGTTGAGGACGCAGAGGCCGGCGCAGACATCCAACCCGGCGGCGGGGTTGTCGGGATAGCGGGAGATCCACTTGATGCCGGCGATGTCCTCGGAGGCCAGGAAGCCGGCCGCGGCGTGCAGCGCTGCCGACGGGCGCGGATGCACGCCCATCTTGGCCGGCGCCTCGGACCCCGACGCCTTGCCGGTCAGGGCGGCGCGGACGGGTTCGACAAGATCCGCGGCGGACAGTCCGAGCGATTCGATGTGCCGACGTGACAGGTACCGGAGGGCGAGCGGCGGCGCGGTCGTGGGCGGCGACCCCGGCGACGGTGCGGTGCTCCCAGGGTTGCTCACCGGCCGGACCGTTCCTCGATCAACGCCAGCGCCCCGGCGATGTGCTGGCGGGTGATGCGGTCGGCGGCGTCACCGTCGCGGGAACGGATCGCCTCCAGCAGCGCCTCGTGCTCCCGGTGCGACGCGGCCAGATCCTCCGGCCGGTACAGCCGAGCGACCTGAGCATTGAAGTAGAAGTGCTTGCTGCGTTCGGTCGCCTGGACGAGCCGCGGGTTGCCGGACGCCTCGACGATGGAGCGATGGAACCGCTCGTTGCTGTCCACGAACTCCTCGATACCGGGACCCGCCTGTCCCCGTGAGCGCAGCGCCTCGCCGATCGCGGCGAGCTGCTCGTCGGAGGCCCGCTCGGTGGCCATCCGGGAGGCGAATCCCTCCAGCGCGGCACGCACGCCGTAGATGTCTCGGATCTCGGCCAGGGTCGGCTCGACGACGAACCAGCGGCGGCTCCGCGACACGATCAGCCCGTCCTTCGCCAGCCGCTGCAGACCCTCGCGCACGGGTGTGCGACTGACCTGGAGCGATTCGGCGAGGTCCGTCTCCAGCAGCAACGCGTTGGGGCGAAGCCGACCCAGCACGATGTCGGAATGAAGCCGCTCGTAGACCCCGTCCGCGAGGGTGGACGCCTTCAGCGGACCCTCCCGTCGCTGCGTCTGCGTCATGATCGTCAGTAGGCGGGCCGGCCGCTGGCACCGGCAAGTGCGGCGTGCCAGGAGGAGACCGGCGGGACGTCGTCGATCATGTGCCGCACGGGGACGTCGATGTACACGGAGCGATGATCCCGGATGGCCGCCGCGACGTGCACGCGCAGGTCGGCCAGCGAATGCGCTCTCGCCGCCTGCAGACCGGAGGCCTTGGCGACCATGACGGAGTCGATGGGGCCGGGGTCCACCCCGAAGTAGCGCCGGCCGGTGTAGAGGTGCTGAAGCATCTTGATCCAGCCGAGGCTGTCGTTGGTCAGTTGCACATAGATGATCGGCAGCCCGAGCCGGCAGACGGTCTCCAACTCGCCGCACGACATGGCGAAGCTGCCGTCGGCGGCGAACGCGACGACCGTGGCATCGGGCCGTGCCAGCGACGCACCGACCGCGGCTGGAATGGCGTAGCCCATCGGCCCGTGGCCACGGGGGGCGATCACCGTGCGGCCGGGGTTCGCGATCGGCCAGAGATCCGCGACGTGCGGGGTCGGTGTTCCGGGGTCCGCGACGACCAGGTGCGGCGTCCCGTCGACGACCTGCCGCACGGTGTCCACAACCGCGGCCGCCGAGAGCCGACCGTCCGTTGTCGCCTTGTCGGCTGCGGCGAGACCGGAGCGGTCCGGCGCATGCTCGGCCACCCAGTCTCGCAGCATCGCTGCGCGCTCCGGGTCGGGCTCCGGCGCGGCGTCCACGAGCGCGCGAAGCACGGTGGCCGCGTCACCGACCAGCGGCAGGCCCGCCGGAAAGTTCCGAGCGGCCCGGCCCGGGTCGATGTCGATTCCGATGATGCGCGGGCCGTTGCGTGGCGGGGCGGTCCACCCGTCGGTGTCGGTCGCGTTGGCGCGCGTTCCGACCAGCAGCACGGTGTCCGCCTCCCGGAGGAAGGCGTTGGCCCGGTCGGATCCGCCGTTTCCGCCGACGATGCCCAGCGACCAGGGACTGCCGGTCGCGATCGCACCCTTGCCATGAATGGTGGTGGCGACCGGCACCCCGAGACGGTCGGCCAGGGCGGCAAGTTCCGTCCACGCGCCGGAGGCGTGCACGCCGGAGCCGGCGACGATGGCCGGCCGGTGCGCCTCGACCAGGTAGCCGACGGCGCGCCGCACGGCCGCGGGATCCGGAGCGGTCCGGTCGCCCGGCACTCTGACGAGATCGACGGACGCCGGCGGTGCGACGTCGGCGTGCTCGTCCAGCACGTTCTCGGGCACGATCAGGACGACCGGCGCCGGCCTGCCGGTGGTGGCCTGCCGCAACGCCTCGACGACCGCGACAGGAATATCGGTTGCCTTCTCGATCACCCGCTGCCACTTGGTGACTGCCGAGAACAGCGCGGACTGATCGATCTCGGTCAGCGCGCCGGTGCCGCGGCTCGCCGCCTGGATGTCAGACGTGATCACCAGGACGGGCACCGAGGCCGCATAGGACTCGCCGAGCCCGCCGATCACGAAGGTCGATCCGCCCCCGCTGGACACCTCGACGGCCCCGACCGTGCCGGACACCCGCGCATAGCAGTCCGCCATGAACGCCGCGTGCCGCTCGTCCCGGGCCAGCACGTGCCGGATCGCCGATTCCCGCCGGTACAGGGCGTCGTACAGGGCGACACCGGTATCTCCGGGCACGCCGAACAGCGTGCGCACGCCGGTCGCGATCAACGAGTCGACCAGCAGGTCGGCGCCGGTGATGGCGGAATCCGGCTCGTCGCGCGAGGGGGGCAGTGCCATATGTGGCCTCCAAAGCTATTGTATGCAGCAAAGCATACGTGCATACTATGACGCAGCATAGCTCGCGAGAACGGTCAAGATCGCCCCTCGGGCCGGCCAGAACGGGAGACGTACATGCGACGCACGAACGCGGTGAGGATGGTGTCGGTGGCCCTCGCCCTCGGACTGGTGGTGTCCGGGTGCTCATCCGGTTCCGGCGGCTCCGACAGCGGTCCCGTGACCATCGGTCTGGAGGTGCCCCTGTCACCTCCCGGTGACGCGGCCTCCGGACAGCTCATCCAGCGCGGCGCGGAACTGGCGGTCAAGTACGTCAACGACAACGGTGGCGTGCTCGGGGGACGCAAGATCCAGATCGCGGTGCAGGACACCAAGGGCACGCCGGACACCGGTGTGGCCGGATATCGAACGCTGGTCAGCAGCAACCATGCCGTCGGTGTCACCGGCTTCTTCCACAGCTCGGTGAACATCGCCGTGAACGAGGTCGCCAAGGATCTCGGGGTGCCGACGCTCTCGACCCAGGGCTCGGCGGCGGACATCACCGGCAAGCACTACAAGATCGCCTTCCGCACCCACGTCGTCGACCCGATTCGGGTCGCCGCATGGATGCAGTTCATCAAGGAAAAGGGCTACCAGAAGATCGCGCTGATCGCCGAGGACACCGATTACGGGACCGGTCTCGTCGACCAGACGAAGCAGCAGGCCAAGGATCTGCCCGGCGTGCAGGTGAACTCGGTGGTGTTCGACCACACCGCGACGGACTTCACCTCGCAACTGCTGAAGATCCAGAACTGGGGCCCGGATCTGGTGATCAACATCGGCGTCGGTCAGCCCGCCGACCTGATCCTGGATCAGGCCAGCACCATCGGCCTCTACCCGAAGGTGCCGATGTTGATCAGCTACGACGCGCCGGTGCGCCCGGACTTCTGGAAGTTGCACCCCAAGGACGGCGCGGGCGTGTACTACACGGGTTACTACTCGCCGAAGCAGCCGCTGTCCAAGGCGGGCCAGTGGCTGGCGACCCAGTACAAGAAGAAGTACAACGAGGACCCGGTGTACAGCTCGCTGAACGGCTTCGGTGACGTGCTCATCCTGGCCGAGGCGGTCGACCAGGCCAAGAGCGCGGACCCCAAGAAGGTCAGCGAACAGCTTGCCAAGGGCAGCTTCAGCACCTGGACCAAGGACCCGGCCACCTTCCCGGAGAAGGACGGGATCTTCTGGCACAACTGGTCGCCGCCGGTGCTGATCCTGCAGTACACCAAGGCGAACCAGAACTGGCAGGACGCGAAGCTGGTGGTCCAGTACAAGCAGGGCCAATCGTAGTGGTCGTAGGCGCCGTGGCCACGTGCGGATCGGGCCGCCTCGGCAAGGCCGGTCGGCGCACGTCCATCGGAGAGTCCGGATGAGCGGTCACCTGCTGGCGCAATACCTGGTTCAGGGCCTGATGAGCGGTGTGCTCTACGCCCTGATGGCCCTCGGGATCACCTTCATCTACAGCATCATGAAGATGATCAACTGGGCGATGGGCCAGTTCTACATGATCGGCAGCTTCGCCCAGTACCTGCTGGTCGTCTACGTCTTCGGCGTCGACCTGTGGTATATCGCGGTGCCGATCAGCGCCCTGATCGTGTTCGCCATCGGGTGGCTCATCGAGCCGCTGCTGATCAAACCGATGTTCGAGAAGGACATCGGCCGCAAGGACGAGTACGGCACCGTCGTCACCATCGCGCTGTTCCTGTTGCTGACCAGCCTCGCCACGGTGATCGGCGGGCCGCACCAGCGCAACCCCGGCACCTCGCTGCCGAACGTCTCGCTGGGGCCGCTGCCGGTCAGTGGACCCGCGTTCGCCGCATTCATCGGCGCGCTGCTGGCCATCGTGATCTTCCAGGTGATCAACCGCCGCACCTGGGTGGGCCTCGCATTGCGCGGCGCCTCGCAGAGCCGGGTGGCGGTTCAAACGGCCGGTGTGGACGTGCTGCGCCTGGATGCCATCGCATTCGGTATCGGGGTTGCACTCTCAGCGGTGGCGGGAGCACTGCTGGCGCCGGTCTATCTGGTCTACCCGACGAACGGAACCATCGTCACCACCAAGGGTTTCGAGATCATCGTGATCGGGGGCCTCGGTTCCATCCCGGGGTCGCTGATCGCCGGCGTGCTGCTGGGTGTGGTGGAGTCCCTCGGCGCTGGCCTGATCGGCTCGAACTACCAGAACGTCTACGGCTTCGTGCTGCTCATTCTCATCCTGGTGCTCCGGCCGCAGGGTCTGTTCGGCGAACGGGCCAGGGTGGCATGAGCGGTCCGATCGACAGGCGGAGACACCGGCGGAGCGGCGGCGCCTCGTGAGCGACGAGCCGGTGTTGCAGACCAGGAACCTGGCGAAGAATTTCGGTGGGGTGCAGGCGACCCGAGGCGTGTCGCTGTCCGTGTCGCGCGGGGAGATCAGGGGTCTCATCGGACCCAACGGTGCGGGGAAGAGCACGCTGTGCAACCTGCTGTCCGGTGTCTACCGGCCGAGCAACGGCGAGATCCTGTTCCAGGGTCAGAGGATCGGCGGAATGCGGCCGAACCAGATCGCGCGCCGGGGTCTAGTGCGCTCCTTCCAGGTGCCGCGTCTGTTCGCCGAGATGACCGTCCAGGACAACCTGATGCTGCCGTTCCTGGCGCAGCGGCACCACGGCCGCAAGTCCTCTGCGGAGGCGAACCGTCGCCTGGACGAATTGCTGGACATCATCCAGATCGGCCACCTGCGTGGCCTGCTGGCCGCGGAGCTGTCCGGCGGTCAGCAGGCGCTGCTGCAGATCGCCGTGGGCTTCATGGTCGACAACGTTCGCTGCTACGTCCTGGACGAGCCGTTCGCAGGCATCAACCCGGTGATCAAGGACACCATCATCGAGTTGGTCCGGACCCGGTGCGGGGCGGACGACATCGCAGTCGTGTTGGTCAGCCACGAGATGAATGTGGTTCGGCAACTCTGCCACACGGTAACGGTGCTGGCCGAGGGCGCGGTCCTCACCGAGGGAACCATGGACGAGGTGGTGGCCGATGACACGGTCATCGATGCGTACCTGGGCAGGCGACGGTCATGACCGAACAGTTGCGGTTGCAGGATGTGCACGCCGGCTACCAGCGTGACGTCGACGTGCTCCAGGGCGTCACCCTGGAAACCGGCGGGCGGGCCGTGTCATTGGTGATCGGACCCAATGGGGCCGGCAAGTCGACCATGCTCAAGGCGGCCTTCGGCTTCCTGCACCCGCATCGTGGTCAGGTGCTGATCGGCGACCGGGAGGTCCAGGACCTTCGACCGGACCAGATCAAGCGGCTGGGGGTCAGCTACATCCCGCAGGGGCTGAACATCTTCCCGCAGCTGACGGTGCAGGAGAACCTGCGCATGGGGGCGTGGACGTTCCGCCGTGACCGGCGGCGGATCAACGAACAATTGGACCGTGTCTACCAGATCTTTCCCATCCTCTACCAGCGACGCTCCAGCAAGGCCAACGAGCTCAGCGGCGGCCAGGCACGAATGCTGTCGATCTCCAAGGAGGTCATCACCGAGCCCTCCGTGATGCTGGTCGACGAGCCCGCGGCCGGGCTGGCACCGAACGTCGCGGATCAGGTCTACGACTTCCTGCTCCAGACGCGCGAGGCGTTCGGGGCACAGATCCTGCTGGTCGATCAGCAGGTCGAGGAGGCGATGCGGATCGCCGACTACGTGTACGTCCTCGACCTGGGGGTCGTCAAGGTCGAGGGTCCCGTCTCGGACTTCTCCGGCGACCGGATTCGGGTCCTCATCCGGGAGGCGCTGTATGGCTGACATGCTGCGCCGCCGGTGGCGACGCCCGGCCGTCATCGCACTGCTGATCGTGGTGGGACTGTTGCCGCCGCTGGGAATCCGCGCCGATCTGCTCAACGCGCTGATCCTGTCGTTCTACTACGTGGTGCTGGCATCCTCGTGGAACATGCTGGCCGGATACACCGGCCAGTTCAGCCTGGCGCAGCAGACCTTCGCGGCGATCGGCGGCTACACCACCGGACTGGCCATTCACTACTTCGACGTTCCGATCTGGGAAGGCATCGTCCTTGCGGTGCTGGTCTCGGCATTGGTCGGAATGCTGCTGGGGATGCTGTTCCTGCGGCTGCGCGCCATCTATTTCGCGATCGCCACCTGGGCGTTCGCGGGCTCCATACAGATCGTCCTCACCGCCGCTTACAAGATCACCCGCGGCCAGCAGGGCCTGTCCGTGCCGCCGCTGCTCGGCAACACGCTGGATCCTCGCTATTACTACTACGTGTTCTTCGCCATGATGCTGGTCTGCCTCGCGGCCATCGCGCTGGTGATCCGCTCGCGCATCGGACGGTTCCTGCTCGCGATCAAGGGCGATGAGTTGCGCGCGGCGACCCTTGGTGTGAACACGACTGTCTGGAAGGTCTTCGCATTCTCCTTCACCAGCATGCTCTCCGGCCTGGCCGGCGCGTTCTACGCGCATTACATCGTCGTGCTCAGCCCGGCGATGGCCGACTTCACCGTCGTCGCGAACGTCGTGGTGATGGTGATAGTCGGTGGCATGGCGACGCTGGAGGGCCCGGTTCTCGGCGGGATCGTCATCGGTGTGCTCGCGATCTACCTGCAGAAGTACGGTGCGTGGAACAACATCGTTTTCGCGGTGATCGTGCTGGTGATCATGCGGCTGTGGCGGCGCGGCGCGGTTCAACTCATCAGCGAGGGCTACCGGCGGCTGACGCGCCGCCGGCAGCCTGCGGTCGAGACCAGTGCAGGTATCCCCGGAGCCGGCCTGGACCAGGCACCCGGGGACGACGAGATGGTCAGGTGAACGCAATGGCCGGTTTGACACGGTTCCCGACGCGCGACGGCAGTCACG
>JBIQML010000144.1:0-9255 GCA_044463405.1 Nakamurella lactea
GGTGCGGCCGCTGCCCGACCTCGTGCCGCTCGCCTCGCTCCCGAGCCCGCGACCCGGCGCGGTGCCCCTGGGCCGGGGTGGTGACGACGCGTCGCCCGTCACCGTCGACCTGCAGCGCACCGGCGGCGCCATCGTGGTGGCCGGCCCCAGGCGGTCCGGGGTCAGTTCCGCGCTGGCCGTGCTGGCCGGTGGCGCGTCGCGCTGTGGCATCCCGGTGCTGCTGGTGCATCGCGGACCGGGCGAACCATCCCGCCCTCCCGGCGGCAGCGTCGTGGATGTACGCGGCGGGCCGGAGCCGCTGCGCCGTGCCCTGGACGCGCATGCCGGTCCGCTACTGCTGGTGGTCGACCAGTCCGGCAGCGGATCCGAGCACCCCGCCGGGCCGCTGCTGGAGCGGTTCTGCCAGGTCTGCGGCCCCGGGCAGCACCTGGTGCTCGGCGCGCGGCTGGACGTGCTCGCCCGGGCGCGACGCGGGCATCTCGGCGCGGCCCTGGCGTTCCGCCGCGGCGTGCTGCTGTCACCGGACGGGCCCGACGGAGCGCTGCTGGACGTGGCGTTGCCGCGGCGGACCGAGCCCCTGCCACCCGGGCGGGGCGTGTGGGCCGATGCGGGACGTGCCACGCCGGTGCAGGTCGCCACGCCCGTGTGAACAGGCTCACGCCACCAAGTTGGTGACACGTCACCGATAATGGAATAAGCTGGCGGCTAAGTAGTTGAACATTCATGTATCAACCACCACGCCTCGAGGAGGACCAATGACCGTCATCGACACCACCACCACCCCCGCCCTGACCGGTACCTGGAACGCGGACGCCGTGCACTCCGAGCTGGCCTTCAAGGTCCGCCACATGGGCGTCGGCAAGGCCGGCGGCACCTTCGTGCTGTCCTCGTCGACCCTGACCTTCGGGGAGAACGGCATCGTCGACGGCTCCGTCACCGCCACCGCGGACGCTGCCAGCGTCGAGACCAAGCACGACGCCCGCAACGAGCACGTGCGCTCCGCCGACTTCCTGGACGTGGTCAACCACCCGACCATCGAGTTCCGGTCGACCGGCGTGCGCGAGTTCGACGGTGAGACCTTCCTGCTGGACGGCGAGCTGACCATCCGTGGCGTCACCAAGCCGGTGACCCTGAACGCCGAGTTCCTGGGCGCGGCCGTCGACGCCTACGGCAGCGACCGGGTCGGCTTCGCGGCCACGACGTCGATCAACCGCAAGGACTTCGGGGTGAGCTTCTCCGCCGTGTTCGGCGTGAGCAACTCCGTCGTCTCGGACAAGGTCGAGCTGTCCATCGAGGCGGAGTACGTCCGGGCCGACGCCTGACACCTGGCGCCCCCACCCATCCGCCACGACCCCGGACCTGGCCGCCAGGCCGGGGTCGTGGCGTTCGCGGCGGCCCCACACGGATCCACCTCAGGGTTCCCCGAGTTCCTCCAGCAGGTAACGGATCTCGCCCGGCGCGTACCACGCGAGCTCGATATCCTCGGCGTCGCCCACCAGGATCTCCGCGTCCTGGTCACCGAGGTCGGCCGCGTCGACCACCGCGGCCGCAGCGGTGACGGTGTCCGCGGCATCCCCGCCGTCCAGGTGCACCGACGCGACCTGCGACCAGTCCACCGGTGACGCCAGGCGCACCGCCGCCCGGTCCAGGTCGCCACGCTCGGTCACCACGCCGTCATCGCAGTCCGCCGCCAGCACCACCCGCGCCGGCCGGGACCCCGACGACGCGATCAGCCGCAGTGACGCCAGCGCAGCGTCGTGCATCACCAGGTACTCCAACTCCTCGGTGCCGGCCGACTCGTACTCGGCACGTAGCCCGGCCGTGACGGCGAAGCCGATCCCACCGACCGGCCGGAATGCCCCGTCGGCCAACGCCTGTCGCAACAGCGGCACGGTCGCCGGCAGGTAGATCCTCACGACCGCGCCGGGGCCGGACCGTGCCCCCGGCCGCCGCCCCGCGGCGAGCGCCGCGACGCCGAACCCGACCGGCGCTGCCGCGGAGCTGGCACCGTGTCGGCCAGCTCCTGCACCGCCTCGCCGATCAATGCCGCGAACTCCCCTCCGTCCGGCATCGCATCCCGATCCGCCGTCAACCCGAAGAAGACCCTGCCCCGGTACGACGTGCACCCCACGGCCACCGCGTGCCCCTTGGCCAGCGGTACCACCGGGTACATCGCCAGCACCGGGTCGCCGGCCGCGTACAGCCGGGTCTGCGGCCCGGGGACGTTCGTCACCAGCATGTCGTAGCTGCGCCGGGACAGCTGCCCGGCCACCCGCGCTCCCAGCGCGTGCAGCGTGGGCGGCGCGAACCGTCCCAGCGCCAGCAGGGCGTCCGCGCCGACCTGCCGGCCCGACTCGATGTGCGACTGCATGGCGTAGGACACCTGGTGCAACCGCATCACCGGGCTGGGCTCGGCCACCGGCAGATCGATGAGGTAGGAGACCACCCCGGCCGGGTCGCCGTTGGCCTCCGGGCGCACCGACATCGGCGCCAGCGCGCGCAACCCCGGGCCGCCGGACACGGGGTCGCCCCTGGAGAGCAGCCAGGAGCGGGACGCGCCCGCCAGCACGGCCAGGATCACGTCGTTGACGGTTCCGCCGTGCGCCCGCCGGATCCGCTTGACGGTGGCCAGGTCCGCCTGGGCGCCGGCGTAGATCCGCGGGCCGGACACCGGGACGGACAGCGCCGACCTCCCGGTCGGCCGCAGGGACCGGCGCGCCACCTCGGCCATGGCCAGGCCCGCGTCGGCCAGACCGGACACCGTCGACCGCAGGTCAAGGGCCATCAGGCGCGCCGCGTCGATGGCCTCGGTCGGCCGGGCGGTGAGATCGGCGACCGCATCGACCACCAGGTCGACGTTGCTGGGCGCCGGTGTGGGGATCCACGGCGTCTCGGGCAGTGCGCGGGGACGGGCGGTGACGTCCAGGATGGCGGCGGCCACGTCCACCGCCCCCACGCGGTCCACCATCGCCTCGTGCGTCTTGTTGATCAGCGCCACCCGGCCGTCGGCAAGGCCCTCCACGATGTACAGCTCCCACAGCGGCCGGCTGCGATCCAGCGGCCGGGATATCAGCCGCCCCACCAGCTCGTCCAGCTGCTCGTCGGTTCCGGGGCGCGGCAACGACGAGCGGCGCACGTGGTAGCCGATGTCGAAGTCCTCGTCGTCCACCCACACCGGCCGCGCCAGCCGCCCGGGCACGAAGCGCACCACCTGCCGGTAGCGCGGCACCAGGCTCAGCCGCTTCTGCACCAGGTCGACGACCTTGGCGTAGTCGAACTCGCCCCGCGGTTCGAGAATCACCACCCCGCCGACGTGCATCGGCGTGGTCGCGTCCTCGGCGTACAGGAACGCCGCGTCGCTGGGTGAGAGCCGGTCGGTCACCGGCTCATGGTGACACAGCGGGGGCGGGTCGGCCTCCCCCTGCGGCGCCGGTCGATACCGGCATCACCGCGTGCGCCAGCTCGCCCAACCTGGCGACCAGCGTCGACTTCGGCGCGGCGGCCGACAGCGTCACTCCGCGCTGCCACGCCCGGTCGCAGGCGGCCCGGTCCTCGGGCAGCAGCGCGATGGGATCAGTGCCGGCGAACCGGCGGACGGTCGCCGCGAGATCGCCGGGCGGCGCCGCGGTGCGCCGAACCCGGTTGAGCACCACCTGCGGCGCGGGCCCGTCCACCGCCGCGCGCAGCTCGTCCAGCCCGCGCACCAGACGCTCCATGCCGGGCGGGTCCGCGGATCCGACCGCCAGCACGGTGTCCGCCTCGTCCAGCACCGCCAGGGTGGCGCCGTTGCGCCTGGGCGCCATGGTGTCGAAGCTGATCTCCTCGTCGGTCTCCAGCACCGCCGAGCAGTCCACCACCACGAGTTCGGCCAGCTGGCGCGCCATCCGCAGCACCGACGGCACGGCCGACGGCCGCACCTCCGGCCACCGGTCCGCCCTGGCAATCCCGGTGAGCAGCGCGAAGTCGTCGCCGACGCTCCAGCACAGGGAGGCGAGGTCGGCGGTGTCCAGCCGCCCGTTGGCGGCCAGCCGGCACGCCCCCGCCAGGCCGGGCGACTCGTCCAACAGGCCGAACGCACTGGCCAGGATCCCGCCGTAGACGTCCGCGTCGACCAGCATCACCGACCGGCCGGCGGCCGCGGCGCGGTCCGCCAGTCCCATCGCCACCGTGCTGCGACCGGGTGCCCCGCCGGGCCCCCAGACGGCCAGCACGACACCCGGGAGCACCGGTTCCCGGCCGGCTGGCGGGGATCGGAGCGGGCCGGCGTCGCGACGCCCTCGGCGGGGGCCGCGCCCCGGCCGGTCCGGTCCACCGCCGACCGCCGGTCCAGGCCCGGTCGAGGGGCTTGCTGCACCGGAGGGGTTGGCAGCGGACGGCAGGCCGGGTCCGGATTGCGCGGGCGGCCCGGACAGCGGCCCGAACGAATCGCTCCGCCCGGACGGCTCGCCCGGCGCCGGTGCACCGGCCGGCATCGACGGACCGGCCGGCACCGGCGAACCGGGCGCTGCCGGCGGACCGGCCGGCACCGGCGAACCGGGCGCTGCCGACGGACCGTTGGGTGCGCGCGGTTCGGCCGTCGTGCCGTCCGCGGGGGCCGGACCGCCAGAACCTCCGGGGGCCGTGCCATCCGCCGACGCCCCGAGCGCCCACCGGGGGTCCGCCGCGCTCCGCGGGCCGCCCGGTGCGCCCGCCGAGGCTCCGCGGCTGGCCAGCGCCTGCTGCACCGCGGCGATGATGCCGTTCGATCCGGCGTCGTCGGACACGGCGGCCGTGACGCCGATCCGCTCCAACCGGACCGATGCCCACTGGTCATCGGCGGCATGCACCGCCACCACCGCCACCCCGAACGCCCGGAGTTGCTGCACGGACTCGCTGTCCAACCGGCGCAGGTCGACCGCCAGCAGACAGGCGGCGGCCTGGCCAGTGGACGCGGTGGCCAGCACGTCCGCGATGTCCGCGCAGCGCCGAACCACCGTCAGCGGCGCCCCGGGCCGGTCCAGCGCCGCGACCACGTCGGTCTCCCAGGGGTGCCCGCCCCCGGCCGTCAGCAGACCAGCGACCACGCCGGTCACCCGCCCTGGGTGGACGGCGCCGCGGCGGCGGACGACGGTGCGGTCGGGGCCGACGATCGGCGCGAGGACGAAGTCTGCGGATCGGCCCCGGCGACGCCGGCGTTGCCGCTCGCGGCCCGACCGCCGGCATCCGAGGTGCGCAGCACCACCATCGGGTCACCGCCGGGCAGCGCCCGGACCAGGGCATCCGCATCCGTCGGGGACAGCAGCAGGGCAACCTGATAGCTGTTGGAGGTCGCCGCGGACAGGCCGCCGGAGGCCGGCGCCGTCACCGTCTGAACGGTGACCCCGCCCTGCAGCAACGTGGTGGTGGCCTTCGTCCCGGACGCCTCGCTACCGCCGCTGGTCAGGTACAGGTCGATGACGGACCCGTGCGCCACGCCCGGCGCCATCCGGTCCGGGGCAACGGACACCGACACGATCCTGGCATCGCCGACCTCGCCCACCGACGAGGCCGGCAGCAACTCCCCGGCGTGCACCGGACGGTTCAGGATGCGGCCGTCCAGCGACGACGACGCATCCAGGTAGTCCTCGCCACGATCCCCCAGGTTGACGTCGGCCCGCGTCAGATCCGCCGGCCGCAGCACCGTGCCGGCGGCCAGATCGTGCGTCACCGCCCACACCGGGCTGGTCCGGGACGAGGCCCCGATCACCTTGGCGCCGATGACCACAGCGGCCACCAGCAGCAGCACACCGCCGATCACCCGGACATCCAGCCATCGCGGCCGGCGCATCCGGCGTGGCGTCGGTGCATCTGAAATCGACATCGACTCCCCCCTCACCGTCGCACCCCATGCGCGCAACCCTCGCGCACCGTGCCGTACGGGTGATTGTCCGTCATCTGTGGACAGCTTGGCGACCCGGCCACGCAACTGTGGAAAACTGGCCCTTGCATGCAGCAATCACATCCGACCGGTGTCAAATGCCAGCTAACGGAGGAATGATGGCGTCCGAGCGGTTCCTGACCCTGGCAGACGTGGCCGACATCCTGAACATCTCGGCGAGCCAGACCTACGCGCTGGTGCGCAGCGGCGAGCTCAAGGGCATCCAGATCGGCGGCCGCAACCAATGGCGGGTGGAGCGCAGCAAGCTCGAGGAGTACATCTCCGACGCGTACCAGCGCACCGCAGCCAACCTCACCGACCTGCCCAGCGCGCTGCCCGCCGACGCCGGCGGCTGAGCCCGGCGGCCGAAACCCGCGGAGCCGTTGCCGCCGGTCCGCCGGATCCTACCCGGCCGGCATGGACCGGACCGTGATGATCGCGGCCAGCGGTACCAGCGCCACGGACCGCACGCTCATGGCGCGCCGCGGCTCCCACACGGCATGTTGCGCCAGCTCGACGAAGTCGGCACCCACCCGATCGATGGTGCCCGACAGGTCGGAGCTGCGGCCCTCCGGACTTCCGCCGGCGCCTGCCACCGTGACCAGCACCGGAGACCGGTCGCGGGCCAGCCCGCGCAGCGCCAGCCTCAGGTCCATCCGCATGGCCAGCGCGGACAGTGGTGGGCCGGTCGTGGCTGCCAGACCCTCGACCCCCGTCACCGCCCGCAGCGCGACCAGCAGCTCCCCCGGGCCCTGCTGACCGAGTAGCAGCCAGTCGGGACCGACCTCGCGCAGCTGCCCGCCCACCACGGGACCGTCCTGTGTCCGGATCCGCAGCGTCGCCCCCACGGCGCCGGCGAACCGCTGCACCATCCCCACCGAACCGGCCGCCAGCCGCTGCCGGTCGGCCAGTTCGGCCATCATCTGCGCGTCCGCCAGCTCGTCGAAACGAGCCTCCAACTCGGCGAACAACTGCTCCCAGCGCACCCGCAGAGGGTGGCAAGTTCCGCGGCATTCCGTCAAGTCGGGCCCAACGGACTTGACATCCTGCATTTGACTGCGTTTGACTTCATTACATGACGTTCATTGACGTTCATCGCACTTCATGTTCGAATGATGCTCATGGTCGTGCGAAGGCGCGCTGGCAGGCCCTGATGGGCCTGGCAGGGCCGACCGTGCTGGCCGCCCTGTTACCGGCGCCCGACGCCCTGCTCGCGCAGGTCAGCAGTGGGCCAGACGCCATCGAAGTGCTCGGTGCGGCGATGATGCTGGCCGTCACAGCCCTGGTGTGGGGGCTGCTGGCCTGGGCGGTGCTGGTCGGTGGCGCGACCCTCTTGACCCGGGCGCCGGGAGTGGCAGGGCGCGTGGGCCGGGCGGTGCTGAGGGTCACGGCCCCGGCCGCCGCCCGCCGGATCCTGATCGTGGCGACGGGGGTGTCGCTGGTCGCCGGGGCGTCCGCCTGCGGTACCGCGGCCGCGAGCGCGGCCCACGGGTCGAGCGGATCGGGCGCCGCAGTGACGGCCGTGACGGCGAGTTCGGCGGTGACGGGCGGTCGGGCGGTGACGACGGTCCCGGGCGCGACGGCCTCGGCGGGCGCCGCGCCGGGCTCCGGCACCTCGTCCGGGCCGGCGTACAGCGGGGGGTACGCCGGCCCGGGGCGCGGCACCGGGGCCACCGGCGGGGACCCGAGCCGGGAGTCGAGCAGGACGCAGGCGGGTGACCCGACCGGTTCCGGCCCGCGGATCAACCTGGACTGGCCCATGGCCGACGCCCTAGACAGCGACCAGGACCCTTCGGCCGCAACGGATCCGGCGGGCACTTCCGGCGCGGGACCGGTGCGCACCGCGCCCGACGGCACCGGATCGGCCGGAACGGTGACGACGTCCGGCGACGCGCCGTCCAGCACGTCGGCCGCACCGGTCACCTCGTCGGCTCCGGCTCCGGCTCCGGCTCCGGCTCCGGCTGTAGGCGACCCGTCCGCGACCAGCACGCCGGTTTCCGGCCATCCGTCGACGACCGCGCCGTCACCGGCGGGTGTGCGCTCCTCGGGCTCAGGGCCTCACCTGTCGGGCGGCGGCGCGCACCAGCCGGCGTCGCACCCGGGCGGGTCGACCCAGGGCGCGACGCATGCCACCGGCCATCCGGCGGCCGGGCCGGGCAGCGGCACGCACGCGTCGACCGCACCCACGTCGAGACAGCATCCATCACCGCGACCGTCCCACCCCGTCTCGGCGAACGGCACCACGGCCGGGCACGAGCCGGCGAGCCGGCACCCGTCCAGCACCGTGCACTCCACCGGGACCGGCGCGGCGGCGTCTCCGGACATCGTCACCGTCCGTCCGGGCGACTCGCTGTGGACGATCGCCGCGCGCCACCTGCCGGCGGGCGCCACGGACGCCCAGATCGATGCTGCCTGGCGCAGCTGGTACGCCGCCAACGAGGCCGTCATCGGCGCGAATCCGGACCTGATCCTGCCCGGCCAGCGTCTCACCGCACCCGACACCGAAGGAGCATCGTCATGACCGCCGCCATCGCCGATCAGAGCCGGCACACCGCGCCGAACGGCGCGCCTCGCCGTCGCGGGTCGTCCCGCTCCGAGCCGGTCCGCCGGCCCCATCTGGTGCCGGTCCCGGACTCCGAGCCGCCTCTCGATCCGGAGCCGGCGCCGCCCGCCGTCGCCCACCTGGACCCGACGCGATCGGCGGCCTCGACGCGGTCCGTCGGGACCGACGACGAGATGACCACCAGCACCGTCGGCACCGATGCGGCGCTGGCACGCCGCCCGTCCGGCCGCCCGGATCCAACCGGCCCGAATCGGGTCGCGCCGGCCCGGCCGCCCATCCGTCGGGTCGCACCTGCCCGCCGGGCCGCACCCGCCAGAAGCCTGGTACCACCCCAGCGGGCATGCCCGCCCCGGCCGCGCCGCGCGCCGCAGCGCGTGACGGTGGTCTCCGCGGAATCGGTCCCCGGCTGGTCCAACGACGCCGACGTGGGAGTCCGCATGACGTCCAGCATCGCCCTGCCACCCGCACACGCCACCGGAGCGGCCCTGGCCCGCGCCCTGCTCGAGGTGCTCACCGGGTGCCGCCCGGCAGCCCAGCTCCGCACGCACTGCGCGCCCGATGTGTTCGCCGGATTGCAGGACACCTCGATGCTCGGCGAGCGTGGCTCCGCCCGGCTGCTGGCCACCCAGGTGTGCGAGCCGGCCGACGGCGTCGCCGAGCTGTCGGCCGTGTTCCGGTGCGCCGGCCGGGTGCGCGCCATGGCGTTGCGCCTGCAGGGCGTCGACGGGCGCTGGCGCCTCACCGCCCTGCAACTGGGGTGACGTCCGCGCGCCAGGCATCGTCCGCGGCGGCCACC
>JBIQML010000145.1:0-9235 GCA_044463405.1 Nakamurella lactea
CCGAGATCACGCCGGCGAGCACGCCCACGCCGGCCAGCATGGCGGTGAGCACCGGGAGGTACACCGCCATCGACAGGTCCTCCAGGACCAGCAGCGAGAGCACCACCGGGGTCTCCCGGTTGCCGACCCGGCCCAGGTCCGTGAGCAGCTTGGCCGTGATGCCGGAGGAGGACACGCAGGTGATGCCGGCCATCGCCACCACACCGGCGGCGGGCCAGTCCATGATCAGCCCGACCGCAGCGCCGGGCGCGGCGTTCAGCACCACGTTGACCAGGCCCGCCGGCGCCTGCTGGCGCAGGTTCGTCATCAGTTCGGCGGCGGTGTACTCCAGGCCGAGCAGCAGCAACAGCAGGATGACGCCGATCTCGGCACCGGTGGAGATGAAGTCCTCGCTGGCACCCATCGGCAGCACCCCGCCGTGCCCGACCAGCACCCCGGCCAGCAGGTAGAGCGGGATCGGGGACATGCTGATCCGGCCGGCCAGCCTGCCGAGCAGGCCGAGAATCAGGATGATGCCGCCCAGTTCCATCAGGGTGACGGCCTCGTTCATGGCCGGCCCCCGTTCGATGGCGGTCGGGGATCGGGCGGCCGCCGGTCCGCCGTCGCGGTGGCGGTCCCCGGCGGTCTACTCGGCGACAATGTCCCGGAGCGACTCGATCGCCTCGGCGGTGCCGACCACGACCAGCACATCGCCGCCCTCCAGAGGCGCGTCCGGGCCCGGCGAGGCGATGGCGTCGCCGTGGTGGATCAGCGCCACGACGGAGGCGCCGGTGCGGGTGCGCGCGCGGGTGGCGCCGAGGGTGAGCCCGTCGTAGCGGGAGCCGTGCGCGATGCGGACCTTGCCGGTGACGAGGTTCGCGACCTGCTCGGACAGCGACGCGAGGCGCTCCACGATCCGGCGCGAGCCCAGGAACTCGGCGAGCGCGTCGGCTTCGGGTCCGCTCAGCCCGATGACGGCGGAACATGCGTCCGGGTCATCCTTGCCGAACACCACAAGGTCGCGCCGGCCGCTCTTGTGGCTGACCACGCCGACCCGCCGCCCGTCCTCGGTCACGAAGTCGTGCCGCAGGCCGATGCCCGGGAGCTTGGTCTCGGTGATCTCGACCTCGGTGTCTGAGTCGAACACCCTGCGCCTCCTCGATCCAACGCTGTGGGTACAACGCGCCGGGACGCCAGGGTAGTCCCGACCCGCAGGGCACGGATCGCCACTTCCGCTGCAGCACCGACGTGACCTGCATGAGCTACATCACCGACGCCATGCCGCCGTCGACGACCAGGACCTGTCCCGTGACGTAGCTCGCTTCGCGGGCGGCCAGGAACACGACGGCCGCGACGATGTCCTCGGGGGTTCCCCACCTGCCCTGCGGGACGCGGGCCTCCAACCAGCGGTTGAACCCGTCGTCGGACCACAGGTCCCGGGTGAGTGCCGTGCGGATGTAGCCGGGCGCGACGGCGTTGACGGTGATGCCGGACCCGGACAGCTCGGTGGCCCATTGCCGGACCATGCCGTGGATCGCCGCCTTGGCGACGCTGTAGGCGGTGATGTCCCGGCGGCCCAGCAGGGCGGACAGCGACCCGGTGAACAGGATCCGGCCGTAGCGGCGCTCGGCCATTCCGGCTGCGATGTGCCGGCCCAGCGCCCACTGAGCGGTCAGGTTGGCGAAGACGACGCGCTCGAACTCCGCCTGCGGGAACGACAGCAACGGTTCCCGATGCTGGATGCCCGCGTTGGCGAAGAAGATGTCCAGCCGTCCGGTGCTGCCGACCAGGGCGTCGACCGCCCGGGTGGCCGCGCTCACGTCGGTGACGTCGAAGGGCACCGGATGCACCACGATCCCCTGGCCGCGCAGGCGGTCGGCCGCCTCCTGCAGGGTGTTGGGATCGCGGCCGTTGAGGGCCACCACCGCCCCCTGCCGACCCAGCGCCTCGGCGGCCGCGTATCCGATGCCACGCGACGAGCCGGTGACGAGGGCCACCTGGCCGGTGAGATCGAACATCACGCCCCCTAGAAGTCGACCTGGTCGCGGCCCTTCAGGTGCAGGATCTCGCGCGCCTCGTCGGGCGTGGCGACCTGCACATTCAGGGCCTCCAGGATGGCTCGGATGCGGCCGACCTGCTCGGCGTTGGAGGCGGCCAGCTGCCCCGGGCCGATCCACAGCGAGTCCTCCAGGCCGACCCGCACGTTGGAGCCCATGGCGGCGCCCATGGTGGCCAGCGGGATCTGGTGCCGGCCGGCGCCCAGGACGGACCACTGGTAGTCCTCGCCGAACAGGTGGTTGGCCGTGCGCCGCATGTGCATCAGGTCCTCGGGGTCGGGGCCGATCCCGCCCAGGATGCCGAAGACCGACTGGATGAACGGCGGGCTCTGCACCAGGCCGCGATCCACGAAGTGCTTGAGGTTGTACAGGTGGCTGATGTCGTAGCACTCGAACTCGAAGCGGGTGCCGTTCTCCGTGCCCCTGCGCAGGATGGTCTCGATGTCCTGGAAGGTGTTCTTGAAGATCAGGTCCCGGCTGTTCTCCAGGTGCTCACGCTCCCAGTCGAACTCGAACTCCTTGAATCGGCCCAGCATGGGGAACAGGCCGAAATTCATCGAGCCCATGTTCAGCGAGGCGACTTCGGGTTTGAACGTCATGGCCGGGCGCATGCGCTCCTGGACGGTCATGTGGGGGCTGCCGCCGGTGGTGATGTTGATCACCGCGTCGGTGCTCGCCTTGATGGTCTCCAGGAACGGACGGAACAGCTCCGGGTCCTGGGACGGATGGCCGTCGATCGGGTCGCGGGCGTGCAGGTGCAGGATGGCCGCGCCCGCCTCGGCGGCGGCGATACCGGCCTCGGCGATCTCCTCCGCCGTCACCGGCAGGTACTTCGACATGCTGGGGGTGTGGATCGCGCCGGTGACGGCGCAGGTGATGATGGCCTTGCGGTTTTCTGCCATGGTTCCCCTCGGTGAGTGGCGGCCGGTGGTCGGTGCTTCGGTGCTTCGGTGCTTCGGCGATTCCGTGCCGGCGTGCTGTCGGGTGTGGGTCGGCCCCTTTTAATGGTCACGGGTCGGTCGTCGCCTGCTGTGCCCTGTGGCGCAGCAGCGACATCAGCCGCCGGTCGCGCCAGAGTCGCCGGTCGGGCAGGGAGTCGGCCGGTAGCTTCGCGCGGCGCTGCTGCTCGACCTCCTCGACGAGGGCGGCCGGCCACGGGCCGGTGTCTGTCTGCGCCTGGGCCAGCGATGCGTACATGCCGCCGTAGCGGGCGCAGTAGTCGGCCACCCCGCCCGGCGCGTTCAGGTCGATGGTCTCGAACGGCCCCATGAACGACCAGCGCAGGCCCAGACCGTCCGAGACCGTGGCGTCCAGGTCCTCGACGCTGACGTAGCCGTTCTGCACCAGCCGGAAGGCCTCGCGCAGCAGGGCTCCCTGCAGCCGGTTGAGAACGAAGCCCTGCACCTCCTTGCGCACCACCACGGGCTTCTGCCCCACGGCCCGCATGATGGTGCGGGCCCGCTGGACGGTGACCGGCTCGGTCCACGGCGCGCCGCACAGCTCGACGACGGGCACGAGATAGGGCGGATTCACCGGATGCGCCACCAGGCACCGGCCGCGTCCGGGCAGCCGTTCGGTGAAGGCCGACGCGGGGATGCTGGATGTGGAGCTGGCCAGGACGGTCGCCGGATCGGCCAGCGCGTCCAGCCTTCCGAAGATGTCCTGCTTGACGGCCAGCACCTCCGGCAGGCTCTCCTGCACGTAGTCCGCGCCCTCGACTGCCTCACCCAGGTCGGGCCGGGCCATGACCCGCGATGTCAGGGCGGGGGCGTCGTCGACCAGCTGCTGGCGTTGCAGTTCCCGCGCCCGACGGCCGATCAGGTCGACGGCGCGGTCCACCGCGGCCGCGTCACCGTCCCACAGCCGCACCTGCCGGCCCGCGCGGGCGAAGACGATCGCCCAGGCCTGGCCGATGAGCCCGGTCCCGACGATGGCGATGGTCATCCGATCTCCGGGCGGTCAGATCAGTGCCTGCGTGTGACCGTCGACCACCAGGGCCTGGCCGTTGACGCTGGCGGCCGCGTCGCTGGCGGTGAACAGCGCCATGTTGGCGATGTCGCGTGCCGAGACCATCCGCCCCAGCGACGCCTGGCTCTGGTAGGCGTGCGCGACCTCGTCGACCGGCCGGCCCAGTGCCTCGGCCTTCGCCGCGATCACCGCGCGAATGCGCGGACCCTCGACGGCGCCGGGCAGGATCGCGTTGACCCGAACGCCGAACTCGCCGAGCTCGATGGCCAGGGACTTGGTGAACCCCACCACGGCCCACTTCGACGCCGAGTAGGCGGACCGGCCCGCGAACCCCAGGTGCCCGGCGGCCGAGGACATGTTGATCATGACGCCCGCCGTCGACCGCTTGAGCAGTGGTACCGCCAGGCGGGCGCACAGGAACTGCCCGGTGATGTTGACCGCCAGCGTGCGGTCCCAGTCCGCCTTGCTCAGGGACTCCACGTAGCCGGTCGGGCCGGCGATACCCGCGTTGTTGATCAGCACGTCGAGCCCGCCGAGCCGGGAGCCGACCTGCTCGAACAGCGCCGCCACGCTCGCCTCGTCGGACACGTCGGCGACGGTGGTGTGCAGTCCCGGGACGTCGGCGGCGGCGGACGCCAGGGCGCTCGAGTCCACATCGCACACCAGCACGCTGGCGCCTGCAGCGGAAAAGACCCGCGCCATCTCCAGCCCCAGCCCGGATCCGCCGGCCGTGACCAGGACCTTCCTGTCCTTCATCCCGATGTCGTCGAACATGGTGGCTAGCTCTCGCCGCCCGCGGATCCGGAGGTCCCCGCCGAGGCGTCGTCCAGCCGGTACTTCGTCACCGCCTCGGCGGCCGCCCCCTCCCGGTACTCGCCGCGCCGCTCCAGCGCCGCCAGGGTCGCCACCACCAGCGACGGACCGTCGATCAGGAAGTACCGCCGCGCCGCCGCCCTGGTGTCGGAGAAGCCGAAGCCGTCCGCGCCCAGCGCCGTGTAGTCGCCAGGCACCCACGGCGCGATCTGGTTGGCCACCGCCCGCTGGTAGTCGCTGGTGGCCAGCACCGGCCCCGGCCGGTCCGCCAGCGCCCTGGTCACGTACGGCTCGGCCCGCAGCGTCGGGTCCAGCAGCCGGTCGTGCTCCAGGGCGTCTCCCTCCCGGCGCAACTCGCTCCAGCTCGTCACGGACCACACGTCCGCGGCCACGCTCCACTCGTCGGCCAGCAACTGCTGCGCCTCCAGCGCCCAGCGGACGCCGACGCCCGAGGCCAGCAGCTGGGCCCTGGCCTTCCCCTCGGCGCCCTGCGGGAGTCGGTCCGCGGGGGAGAGCAGGTACATGCCGCGCAGCAGCCCGTCGACGTCCAGGCCCTCCGGCTCCGCCGGCTGCACGTAGGGCTCGTTGTACATCGTGATGTAGTACAGGACGTCCTCGCCGCCGAAGGTGCCTGCGGCAGGATTCCCGTCACCGCCCTCGGGGTTGCCGCCGTACATCCGGCGCAGCCCGTCCTTGACGATGTGCGCGATCTCGTAGCCGTACGCCGGGTCGTAGGCCACCACGTGCGGGAAGGCCGAGGCCAGCAGGTGGGAGTGCCCGTCGGCGTGCTGCAGCCCCTCGCCGGTGAGCGTGGTCCGGCCGGCGGTGGCGCCGAGCACGAACCCGCGGGCCATCTGGTCGCCGGCCGCCCAGAACCCGTCGCCGGTGCGCTGGAAGCCGAACATCGAGTAGAAGATGTACATCGGGATCATCGGCTCGCCGTGCGTGGCGTACGACGTCCCGACCGCCGTCATGATCGCGGCGCAGCCGGCCTCGTTGATGCCCTCGTGCAGGATCACGCCCTGCTCGGACTCCTTGTAGGCCAACATGAGTTGCGCGTCGACGGCGGTGTACAGCTGGCCGGCCGGGTTGTAGATCTTCTGGTTCGGGAAGAACGAGTCCATGCCGAAGGTACGGGCCTCGTCCGGCACGATCGGCACGATCCGGCCACCGATCTCCGGGTCCTTGAACAGGTCTCGGACCAGGCGCACGAACGCCATGGTGGTGGCGATCTCCTGCTTGCCGGAGCCGCGCCGCAGCACGTCGTACACCTTGTCCCCGGGCAGCACCAGCGGCGTGGCCTTCACGGCCCGGTCCGGCACGAAGCCGCCCAGCGCCTGCCGCCGCTCGATCATGTAGCGGATCTCCTCGGAGTCCTCGCCCGGGTGGTAGTAGGGCGGGGCGTACAGGTCCTTGTCCAGGTCGGCGTCCGAGATCGGGATGTGCAGGGTGTCCCGGAACTCCTTGAGGTTGGCCAGCGTCATCTTCTTCATCTGGTGGGTGGCGTTGCGCGCCTCGAAGCTCGAGCCCAGGTGGAAGCCCTTGACGGTCTTGGCCAGGATCACCGTCGGCTGTCCGACGTGATGCACCGCCGCGTGGTAGGCGGAGTAGATCTTGCGGTAGTCGTGCCCGCCGCGGCGCAGGAACCAGATCTCCTCGTCGGACATGTCGGCGACCATGGCCTTGGTGCGCGGGTCCCGTCCGAAGAAGTGCGCCCGCACGTAGGCGCCGTCGTTGGCCTTGTAGGTCTGGTAGTCGCCGTCGGGGGTGACGTTCATCAGGTTGACCAGCGCGCCGTCCTTGTCGGCCGCCAGCAGGGGATCCCAGCCCCGGCCCCAGACCACCTTGATCACGTTCCAGCCGGCACCCCGGAAGAAGGCCTCCAGCTCCTGGATGATCTTGCCGTTGCCGCGCACCGGTCCGTCCAGCCGCTGCAGGTTGCAGTTGACCACGAACGTCAGGTTGTCCAGCCCGTCCAGTGCCGCGGCGTGCAGCAGCCCCCGGGACTCGACCTCGTCGAACTCCCCGTCACCGGTGAAGGCCCACACGTGCTGCTGCGAAGTGTCCTTGATACCCCGGTGGTGCAGGTACCGGTTGAACCGGGCCTGCTGGATGGCGTTCATCACGCCGAGTCCCATGGAGACCGTGGGGAACTCCCAGAACTCCGGCATCAGCCGGGGATGCGGGTAGCTGGGCAGCCCGCCGCCCGGGTGGGAGACCTCCTGCCGGAAGCCGTTGAGGGTGTCCTCGCTCAGCCGCCCCTCCAGGAACGCCCTGGCGTACATGCCGGGGGAGGCGTGTCCCTGGAAGAAGACGTGGTCGCCGCCGCCGGGGTGGCTGCGCCCCCGGAAGAAGTGGTTGTAGCCCACCTCGTAGAGGCTGGCCGATGACGCGTAGGTGGAGATGTGCCCGCCGACGCCGATGTCCGGGCGCTGCGCCCGGTGCACCATGATCGCCGCGTTCCAGCGGATCCATGCCCGGTAGCGGCGCTCGATCTCCTCGTCGCCCGGGAAGAACGGCTCGGACTCCGGGGGGATGGTGTTGATGTAGTCCGTGGTGGTCAGCGCCGGCAACCCGACGTGCTGCTCGCGGGCCCGACCGATCAGCCGCAGCATCAGGTAGCGGGCACGCTGCTGGCCGCCGGCCGACACCATGGCGTCGAACGAGTCCAGCCATTCCTGCGTCTCCGACGGGTCCGTGTCGTACAACTGGGCGGCCAGGCCATCGCGGATCAGGTGGTGACGCTGGTTCTTCTCGGGCGTGGTGGTGGACCCTGCTGGCACGGCCACGGAGTACTCCTTGTGGGACGGGCCGGCCACGATGGTGCGCCGCCGGCGGCGTGCGGTGCGGCGGCGCCGCGGGTGACGGGTCGCCGCTGCCATCCTTCCGCATCCAGGATGGCGCTCGCTCGTGGCCCGACTTCCGTGCCCGCCGGGGCTGCGCGCGCCGGGCGGGGTATGGCAGGGTACGGCGCGGAGTCTAGGGTGGCTACGCCGATGCCCTCCGGCCCTGCGACGGCCGGACCTGCGCCTGGAAGGAAGAGATTCACAGTGAGCGAGACGTCGGGGACGGCGGCGGCTGCCGCCTCCCGGCTGGGCCTGCGGTCCAACAGCACGGTCGGCGAGATCGGCTACGACGATGACGTCGACGAGTCCCTGCGGGAGGGGATCGAGGCCGTCATCGACGGCGAGCTGCTCGACGAGGACGCCGACGACGTCCTGGACGCGGTGCTGCTGTGGTGGCGCGAGGACGACGGGGACCTGACCGACGCGCTGGTCGACGCCATCACCTTGCTGGCGGACGACGGCGTCATCTGGCTGTGCACGCCACGCACCGGGCACCACGAGTACGTGGATCCCAGCGACATCGGTGACGCCGCCCGGACGGCGGGCCTGTCCCAGACGACCAGCGGCCCCTCGGTGGGGGACTGGATGCTGACCAAGCTGGTGCGCTCGCGCTCCTCGGGCCGGTCGCGCCGCTGATCGGTGCTTCGTCGCCGTCGCGTTCGCCGTCGGCCCCGGCCCGGTGTGACAGCCCGGTGTCACAGCGCGGTGTGACAGCGCGCGCCGGATCGTGGCAGGCTGTGGCAGCACCGCGAACCCGAGCGGTGCCAGGGCGCGTAGCTCAGCGGGAGAGCACCCGGCTTACACCCGGGCGGTCGGCGGTTCGAACCCGTCCGCGCCCACCGGACAGCCATCGTTACGACCCTCGACCGTTCCGATGCCCGCTCACCCCATCCAGGCTCATTCGATCGTGCGGGAGCTGGGCGGCAATCGACCCGGTCATGACGTGCCTGCCATGGGATTGGGGATTGTGTGCGCCCGCTGGGCGAGCAGACCGGCGACATCGGTGAGTGCCATCTCGATGCGGCCGTACACCCGGGGGTTCAGCAGGGTGGTGCCGTCGAAGTCGCCGGCCGAGGCGAAGATCGCGACCGGGATGGTCATCGCCTGGAAGAAGCCGAGCAGCGGGCGCAGCGCGTGTTCCAGGGCCAGTGCGTGGTGGTCGCCCCCGCCGGTCGCGGCGAGCAACACGAGCTTGTTGGCCAGCGCGTACTGGTCGACGAGGTCGAAGAAGTGCTTGAACAGCCCGGTATAGGAGCCCCGGTAGATCGGGGTCGCCGCGATGAGCAGGTCGGCGGTCTCCGCCGTCCGCAACTCCACCTCGACCTCGGGGGTGACCTCGTCCCGTTCGGTTGCCGCCGTGAGGCCCGCACCGAGCCGGTAGACATCGATCCGGTGCACCGTGATCGGCAGAAGGGTGCGCAGGGTGTCCAGCACGACGTCGACAAGACCCATGGTCTTGGACTTCTCGTGTGGGCTGCCGTTGACCACGACAACCCGCAGGGTGCCCTGCCCCTGCTGCGCAGGGGGCGCGGTGTCGACCAGCAGGGTGCTCATGCCGCCCGCCCGGTGCGC
>JBIQML010000146.1:0-9185 GCA_044463405.1 Nakamurella lactea
GTCCCGCACCTTGCCGATGGACTCGCCGGTCGGCCCGAACACCTGCAGGCCGACCAGCTGTGCCGCGAAGACCCGGGAAGCTGCCACGCGCCCAGGGTAGGGCGCGGCGGCCGGCAAACCGGGCAGCAGCGCCGGATGCCGCCGTGCCGGGGCGGGGAGCCGTGGGCAGGGACACGGCGAACCTGTGCTCCCGGGCACAGCCGACCTGCGTACTGTGGGGCGGCACCGTCCGCGCCGGGGCCGTCCCGGAGCCGTCCGTCACCGGCATCGCCGGGACCATCGCAGGAAGAAGGAAGCCCATGCGCCTGCGCGCCGCCATCAGTGCGTTCGTCGCGGTGCCCGTGCTCGCGCTCGCCGCCTGTGCCGCTCCGGCCGCCAGTGGCAGCGGGTCATCGGCCGGCTCGGCGTCCGCCTCGGGGTCCTCAGGGTCCGCGGCATCCTCGGCGTCATCGGGATCCTCGGCGTCCTCGGCGTCCTCGGCGGCCGACTCCAGCAGCGCGTCGCCGACCGCCCTCGGCCCCTCGATCCCGGCCGAGACCGCGATCGCCCAGCCGGTCGCCCGCGACCGCATGCCCACCGCCACCGGGTCGTTCGGCGAGAAGCCGACCATCACGATGCCGTCCACTCCGCCGCCGGACACCCTGCAGCGGGTGGTCCTGAGCAAGGGTGACGGGCCCGTCTCCAGCGCCGGCTCCTGGCTGCAGGTGAACTACCTCGGCCAGGTGTGGGGCGGCAAGGTCTTCGACACCTCCTATGGGGAGAGCTCGGCGTTCCTGTTCCAGCTGGGCGCCTCCCCGAGGCAGGTCGTCACCGGATGGGACATCGGGCTACGTGGCGTCCCGCAGGGCAGCCGGGTGATGCTGAGCTTCCCGCCGCAGGACGGGTACGGATCCCAGGGCAAGGAACCGGACATCTCCGGCACGGACACGCTGGTCTTCGTGGTTGATGTGGTGAAGGTCATCCCCGCCGACGCGAGCGGTGACGCGAATGCCGCGGCGCAGCCGACCCCGTCTGGCCTGCCCTCCGTCGGCGGGAAGCCCGGCGGCGTGCCGACGGTGAGCGTGCCCACCTCGCTGCCGGAGCCGACCAAGACCACCGTCACGGTGCTGGACAAGGGGACCGGCGATCCGGTCAAGGCCGGCGACGTGCTGGTGCAGTACGCGGTGACCACCTGGGATGGCAGCGAGAAGCACCAGAGCTGGCCCGATCCCAGCAGCGGCAGCACCGAGGGCATCGGGCCGCAGGAACTGGGGATCCAGAAGGGCACCCCGTTCGAGGCGCTGCTCGGCGTGCCGATGGGCAGCCGGGTGCTGGTCACCATGGCCGCGGACAGCAGCCAGGGTACGCCGGCGCTGGCCTGGGTGATGGATCTGGTGATGCAGAAGGACCTGGCGCCCGCCACCACAGGCTCCGGCGCGCCGACCACCGGCAGTTCCGGGGCCGCGCCGACCGAGGGCTCGGCCGGATCGTCGTCGGCGGGCAGTTCCGCGGCGCCGCCGACGACCTGACGCGTTCCGCTCGGGCATAGTGGATCGGGATACCGCGGGCCGATAGGTGCGTGGCGATCCGGTGCGAGTGAGTCGTGAGCGAGGAGGGCGGGCCGTGGCCCAGCGTGGTCGCAGGACATCCCAGATCCCGGGCATGGTGTCCGGTGGACCCAAGGACGGCGGCTCCGGTCGGTCGTCCGGCGGCTCGGGTGAGGGCAGGGGCGGCTCGGGCAGGGGCGGCGCCGGTGCCGGCGGCGCCGGCGGCACGAGCGGCACCGGCAGGGGTCCGGCCGGCAAATCGGCGTCGGGCAGATCGGCGTCCGGCAAAGCTGGATCCGCGAAGGCGAAGGCCGGGGCCCGGCAGTCCATCGCGGCCGTGCGGCGCAGCAAGGGGGACCGCACGCAGCTGATCATCGGCGGCATCGCCGTCGTGGTGATCATCGCGATCATCGTGGTGGGGCTGGTGCTGTACAAGAAGAACACCGCCGTGCAGGGCGGCGGGTACGGAGTCTCCACCCAGTCGACGGCCACCGTGAACGACAAGGGCGTCATCACCGTCTCGCACGGCAACCCGTCGCTGGAACTGGACATCTACGAGGACGCGCTGTGCCCGGTCTGCCGGGACTTCGAGAAGCAGTTCGGCCAGCAGATCGCCAAGGCCATCGACGAGGGCAAGCTGACCGTGAACTACCACATGGTCGACTTCCTGAACAATCGATCCGCGTCGGGCGACTACTCGACCAGGGCGTTCGCGGCGTTGATCGCGGTGGCCAAGGACGACGGCAGCAAGCCGGGCGTGTTCATGCAGTTCCACAGCGCCCTGTTCGACGAGAAGAACCAGCCGGAGGAGCACGGCACGACCGATCTGAGCAATGCCCAGCTGGCCGACCTCGCCGGGACGGTCAAGGCCAGCAGCAAGGCCCAGAAGGCGATCTCCGACGGAACCCAGGTATCGGAGGCGTCCACCGCCGCCGCCGCCAACCTGAACAAGCTGGACGCCCTGGCCAAGGCGGCGGGCATCGGAGCGGGGACGCCGACGGTGGTGCACGACGGCAAGCCGGTGGAGACGAACGACGCCGCCTGGCTGACGAACCTGCTGCCCGGCGGGTGACGAGCCCGGTGCTCGCGGGGTTGCGTGGCCCAGGGTGCGCCCCGGCGCCCGCTGGGCCACACAACGGCGTTCGCGGGATCGATTAGGAGCAGGGCGCCCCGGGTTGGTAGGCTGATCTGGTTCGATTCATGGGGCTGTGGCGCAGCTGGTAGCGCACCACACTGGCAGTGTGGGGGTCACGGGTTCGAGTCCCGTCAGCTCCACCCAACGAGCAATGTCCGCATACCACCTCGATGATGGCCGGGGCGCGCCGCGAAGCGCCCGTCGCATGAAGGCGTCATACCCGGCGGAGGCCGCCGTCGCCCGGTGAGCGCCCCCCGGATCCGCAGCCGGACCGATCTTCGGGCGCAGCGCCGGCGCGGGGCACACTCCTGCTGGGACCACCTGATCGCGGCTCCGCTGTGGCCGATGCACGGCGTCAACCTGGGCACCCTGCTGCGGACCTGCGACGCCGTCGGGGCGTGCTTGGCCGTGCCCCGGCTGCCCTGGATCCCCCAGGCTCTGGGGCGGGGAAACACCTTGCGGCGCCGGATCTGTGTCCATTGGGTCTCGGGGGACGGGGTACGCTGGTTGCAGCGGCAACGAGAGTGGGGCAGCGCCATCATCGGGGTGGAGCTGACCGACGAATCGATCCGCCTGGCCGACCTGCCGCCGGCCCGCGTCCGCACCGTGATGGTCCTCGGCCACGAGCGCACCGGCATCCCTCCGGAGGGCCTGGCCGAACTGGACCTCGCCGTGGAGATCCCGATGGTGGGGCACGGCGCCAGCCTGAACGTCGCCGTCGCCGGATCGCTGGTGCTCTACCGGCTCGCCGGCCTGAGCTGACCCGCCGCGCCGGCACCCGCATGCGGCAGAAGATCGACCGGGCAGGCAACCCCGGCACCCGGAAGCGTGTCGTACCCAGTGACGGAACATCCCGCGCTGCGGGGAGGTGGGCGGTGGCGCATGGTCGGACGGTGATCGGCGCGGATCCCGCGGCGGAGCCCGAACCGGTGACCGGCGGTACGGCGGACGAGGTGATCTCGGCGCTGTACCGGTCCCACCGGCTGGCCATGCTGCGGCTGGCCACGCTGCTGATCGACGACCGCGGCATCGCCGAGGAGATCGTCCAGGACGCGTTCGGTGCGCTCTACCGGCGCTGGGACGCCCTGGCCGACACGTCCGCGGCCGCCGCATACCTGCGCGCCAGCGTGGTCAACGGTGCCCGCAACGAGCGGCGCCGTCGCGACGTCGCCCGCCGGCATCTCCGCGTCGCCGCGCGCCCGGCCGACCCGGCACCGGACTTCGCCATGCTGCTCGAGGAGGAGCACCGGCAGGTGATCACCGCGCTGCGCACGCTGCCGCCGCGGCAGCGGGAGGTGCTGGTGCTGCGGTACTGGTCCGACCTCGGCGAGGCCGACATCGCCGCGGCCATGGGTATTTCCCGCGGCACCGTGAAGTCCACCGCCTCCCGCGCGCTGCACGCACTGGAGAACGCGCTGAAGGAGACACCATGAGCCCCGATATCGAGAGCCGGCTGCGCGCCGCGCTGCGGGCCGGTGCCGAACTGATCGACGAGCCCGCTGTGCCCGCTGTGCCCGCGGACTTCCGGCCACCGGATGCCACGCCCGCGCCGCCCGCCCGTACGGCCCGGACGAATCGGCGGCACCGCGAACGATGGCTGGTCCCGGCGAGCATT
This sequence comes from Nakamurella lactea, assembly GCA_044463405.1. Classification (GTDB taxonomy): domain Bacteria; phylum Actinomycetota; class Actinomycetes; order Mycobacteriales; family Nakamurellaceae; genus Nakamurella; species Nakamurella lactea_B. The sequence continues at coordinate 4,277 of JBIQML010000146.1, forward strand.
GCCGCGGCGGTGGCGGTGATCGCCGCCTGCACCATCGTCGTCGTCCGGATCACCGCCTCGCAGCAGAACGGGCCGGTGGGCCCAGCGGTACCGACGGCGGTGGTGCCGTCGGTGACGAGTCCGTCCCCGACGAGCGAGCGAACGTCACCAACGCAGGGGTCTCGGGCGGTGACGACGACCCCGTCCCGACCGGTCCGGTCCAGTCGGTCCGGGTTGGCGGGAACGACCCCGTCGACGGTGCCGTTGACCGAGCCGAACCGCGTGATCGGCGGCGGCCGGACGGCTCCGTCACCGGTACTCTCCCAAACCTCGGCGCCCGCGCTCCGCACGTCGTCCACGGGCACCGGGCGGCAGGTGACGACCGGCACCCAGCCGGTGGACGCCCAGCTGCTCGGGAACGGGCGCGGCTACGTCCGCACCGGATCGGCGCTGCTGTGGACCGATGACGACGGTGCGCACTGGCGCGACATCACACCGCCCGGCCTCACCCCGGCCCAGCTTCAGGCCGCCGGCGTTGCCGTGCGATCGGACGGGAGGGCCTGGGTCGCGCTCTCGCCGAAGGCGGGCCACCACACCACGAGGGTGTACCGGCGATCTGCCGCCGGTGCCGCCTGGACGACGACCAGCGTTCCGTTGGGCCGCATGACCATCACGGCGCAGACCGACGAGGCAACGTACCTGTCCTTCGTCACCGAGACCGACGGCTGGATGATGGTCACCGACCATGTCGCGCGCGGAGCCTGGGGCGAGCTGTTCCACACCGGCGACGGCGGCCTCACCTGGACGGTGCAGGGGGATCCGTCCGCGCGACCGGCAGTCGGCCCGATCCACTTCCTCACAACAACCATCGGAGTGATGGACGCAGACATCGGCACGCAGGCACAAGCCTGGTGGATCACCCGTGACGCCGGCGGCCACTGGACGAAGCTGAAACTCCCGGCGCCCGGCAAGGCCTTCCAGCCTGGAGTCGATGCGATCTTCAACGGCTCCGTGTACCCGGTCGATGGCGCCATCGTGGCGGCGGCCAACGTCGTGGTCGATCTCGCGGGCTACGACGGTACGGCCATCTATCGCAGTACCGACGGCGGGAAGAACTGGTCGCTGCAGTCCCGCGTGAAGCCGGGTCGGCTCGGCGAGTCCTGGGATTCCAGGCAATGGTTCGCGGTGTCGCCGGACGGCTCGAGCTACGTGCTGCTCGGCTCGGTCCCCACAACCGACGGACACGGCTACACGTGGGTAACGTCCCGCAGCGTGAACCACGGGAAGGCCTTCACCGATGTGACGAGCCGCCAGCAGATGTTCGTCACCGGCGGACAGCAGCCATTTCAGGGGGCGTTGAGTGTGGCCGACTCCGGCGAGATCTGGGCGCTCGGGGACACGGACACCTGCGGCATCAACACGCTGGACTGCGGGAGCCCAGCCGCGCTGTTCGCCTCGCACGACGGCGGCGCCAGCTGGCACCGGGTGAGCCTGCCGCACTGACATCGCCGCCCGCCGCGACTACCATGTCCGAATAGTCCGTCGGTCGGTTTCCGTGGCAGGCCACGGCGTGTCCGACGCGCCGGACGGCCGCGACCCGGCATCGGGTCACGGCCTCCACCACGCACCGAAGGACCCGCCCAGATGTACTTCAAACAGTTCCTGCACGACGACCGTGGATGCGCGTCGTACTTCGTGGCCTCCCGCAGCAGCCGTGAGGCGGCCGTGGTGGACCCGCAGCTGGACATCGAGCTGTACACGGAGTTGGCCGTCGAGCGCGACTACCGGATCACCACCGTCGTGGACACCCACCTGCATGCCGACCACGTCTCCGGCAACCGGGCGTTGGCCGCCGCCACCGGTGCGCGCATGTACCTGCATGCCAGCGCCGACGTGGACTTCCCGTTCGAGCCGCTCAAGGACGGCGACACGTTGCCGATCGGGCAGCTGGAGCTGCGCGTCGTGCACACCCCGGGGCACCGGCCGGAGTCGATCTCGCTGCTGATCGTCAACCCGCCGCGCAGCCCGGAGCCGTCCATGGTGCTCTCCGGCGACACGCTGTTCGTCGGCGACGTGGGCCGGCCGGACTTCGGCGGCGCCGAGGGGGCCGACGAGCAGTGGCGCAGCGTGCAACGGCTGCTGGAGCTGCCGGACTGGGTGGGCGTGTTCCCCGCGCACTTCGAGGGCAGCTGCGGCAAGGGCATGTGCGGCCGGCCGAGCTCCACCATCGGCTTCGAGCGCCGCTACAACCCGGTGCTCACCATGACCAGGGAGACGTTTCTGGGCTACGCCGCCGAGCCCCCGGCCAGGCCGCTGAACATGACCGCCATCATGGCCACCAACCAGGGCAGGGCCGAGCAGCCCGACGCCCAGGACGTCGGTGACGACGACCCCCCGCGGATGGACATCGAGCAGGCCAAGCGGTACATCGCCGAGCGTGCGCCGCTGATCGTCGGCGTCCGCGAGGGCCACGAGTACCGCGCCGGCCACCTGCCCGGTGCGCTGCCGCTACCGCAGGCGGACCTGCTGACCCGCATCGAGGAGATCCCCACCGACCGCGACGTGCTGATCGTGTGCGCCTCCGGCGGCCGGTCCCGGCAGGCGGCGCGCTTCCTGGCCGGCCGTGGCATCGACCGGATCGCCGACCTGATCGGCGGCACGTCCGGCTGGCAGCAGGCGGGGGAGCCCGTCGAGGTGTGACGGAGCGCCCGGGCCTACCGCGGAAGACCGGCGGGCCGGAGGGGACGCCCGGCGCGGCCCGATCGCCCGGCCTAGTGTTGGCCCGTGAACGCGGACACCGTTTCCGACGCGCTGCGCGTGCTGGATCTGATCGGGGTGTTCGCCAACGCCATGCTGGGCGGCGTGATCGCGCGGGCGGCCAAGCTGGATGCCCTCGGCTTCGCCACCCTGGCGATCCTGTCCGGCCTGGGCGGCGGCATCATCCGCGATGTGCTGCTGCAGCACGGCACCCCGGTGGCGCTGACCGACTATGCCTACGTGCCAACGGCATTGGCCGGCGCGCTGGCCGTGTACCTGATCAAGGTCGAGGGACCGGTGTGGGACCGCGTGTGGCCCTACGTCGACGCGCTGGCGCTGGGCTGCTGGGCGGCCGCAGGGGCGCAGAAGACCCTGGCGGTGGGGTTGGGTTGGTTGCCGGCCGTGCTGCTGGGCGCCGTCACCGCCGTGGGCGGGGGCTTCACCCGCGACGTGGTGCTGCGCCGCATCCCCGCCATCCTGGGTGGCAACACGTTGTACGCCACCTGCGCGCTGGTCGCCGCCGGCGTGATGGTGGTGCTCTACCAAGCGGGCCTGCCGATCGTGGGATCGGCCGCCGCTACGCTCACCGGCGCCGGGCTGTGCCTGCTGGCCCGCTGGCAGCGGTGGGTGCTGCCGCAGAGCGACGAGTGGTCCGCGCTGGGCGCCGCCCGGGCCCGCTGGGCCCGGTTGGCCGAGCGTCGCCAGCGTTCCCATCGTGAGCCGGGCGAATCCGCGCGTCGGCCCGATCTGTCGAAGGAGGAGTAGATGTCCAGTGCCGTCACCGCCGTACTGAGCGGTCAGGATGCCATCCGCGACCGGCAGCAAGACCTGTACCGGGACCTGCACGCCCACCCGGAGTTGTCCAACGCCGAGCATCGCACCGCCTCGGTGGTAGCGGACCGGCTGCGGGAGTTGGGATTCGAGGTGATGGAGGGCATCGGCGGCACCGGAGTCGTCGGGATACTGACCAACGGTGACGGGCCCCGGGTGCTGGTCCGCGCCGACATGGACGCGCTACCGGTCGCGGAGGCCACCGGGCTGCCGTACGCCAGTCACGTCACCGTCACCGACGACGCGGGCGCCGAGATTGCAGTGATGCACGCCTGCGGCCACGATGCGCACATCGCCTGCCTGCTCGGCGCCTCCGAACTGATGGCGGCCGGCCGTCAGCACTGGTCGGGCACGCTGGTGGCGCTGTTCCAACCCGCCGAGGAACTCGGCGGGGGTGCGCGGGCCATGGTGGACGACGGGCTGGCCGGCGTGGTGGGCACGCCCGACGTCGCGCTGGCCCAGCACGTGCTGCCGGCCCCGTCCGGCGTGCTGGGCACCCGGTCCGGGCCGTTCCTGTCCGCAGCCGACAGCATGCGCGTGACGGTGTACGGCCGCGGGGCACACGGGTCCATGCCGCAGTTCGCCGTGGACCCGGTGGTGCTGGCCGCGATGATCGTGATTCGGTTGCAGGGCATCGTGTCCCGCGAGTTGCCGCCGGGGGAGTTCGCCGTGCTCACGGTGGGCAGCGTCCGGGCCGGCACCAAGAGCAACGTGATCGCCGACCACGCCGTGATCGAGTTGAACGTGCGCAGCTACGACGACCACACCCGGGACACGGTGCTGGCCGCCATCCGGCGCATCGTCACCGCCGAGTGCGCGGCGTCCGGCTCGCCGAAGGAGCCGGACTTCGAGCCGTACGACCAGTTCCCCGTCACCGTCAACGATGCCGACGTGACGGCGACGGTCGCTGCGGCCTTCACCGAGTACTTCGGCGCCCGTGCGATCGAGTTTCCCCGGCAGACCGCCAGCGAGGACTTCAGCGACATCCCGATGGCGCTCGGCGTGCCGTACACCTACTGGGGTTTCGGCGGGACCGACCCGGACGCCTATGCCGCCGCGACGCGCGCGGGCCGGCTGGCGCAGGACATCCCGGTGAACCACTCGGCGGCGTTCGCGCCGGTGATCCAGCCGACGCTGGACACCGGAACCCAGGCGATCGTGGTGGCCGCACTGGCCTGGCTGGCCCGGTAGCGGCCGGCCGGGGGGCGCCGGGGTCTGCCGGGCGGCGCGTCGGTTCGACGCGTCGGGGTGTCGGCGTGACCGTCAGCCGTCGGACCCGCCGCCGTTGTCGGCGGCCCGCTGCCGCTTGTCTCAAAGCGTTAGGAGCGTGACCGGGAGGGTT
>JBIQML010000147.1:0-9152 GCA_044463405.1 Nakamurella lactea
ACGAGGTCGTCATCGGCATGGCGCACCGCGGCCGGCTGAACGTGCTGGCCAACATCGTCGGCAAGCCGTACTCGCAGATCTTCCGGGAGTTCGAGGGCAACCTCGATCCGACCCAGGCGCACGGCAGCGGTGACGTGAAGTACCACCTGGGCGCCGAGGGCAAGTTCATCCGCCCGTTCGGCGATGGCCAGGTCGACGTGTCCCTGGTGGCCAACCCCTCGCACCTGGAGGTGGTCGACCCGGTGCTGGAGGGCGTGGTCCGGGCCAAGCAGGACAAGCTCAACCGCGGATCCGACGGCTTCTCGGTGCTGGCGATCATGCTGCACGGCGACGCGGCGTTCGCCGGCCAGGGCGTGGTCGCCGAGACGCTGAACCTGTCGCTGTTGCGCGGCTACCGCACCGGCGGCACCGTGCACGTGATCATCAACAACCAGGTGGGATTCACCACCGCGCCGGAGTACTCGCGCTCCAGCGAGTACTGCACCGATGTCGCCAAGATGATCCAGGCGCCGATCTTCCACGTCAACGGCGACGACCCCGAGGCCGCCGTGTGGGTGGCGCAGCTCGCGGTGGAGTACCGGCAGACGTTCGGCAAGGACGTCGTCATCGACATGGTCTGCTACCGCCGGCGTGGTCACAACGAGGGCGACGACCCGTCGATGACGAACCCGCAGATGTACCAGATCATCGACGGCAAGCGCAGCGTCCGGAAGATCTACACCGAGGCCCTGGTGGGGCGGGGCGACCTGTCCACCGAGGACGCCGAGGAATCGATGCGCGACTACCACACCCAGCTCGAGCGGGTGTTCAACGAGGTCCGCGAACTGGAGAAGGCGACAGCAACGCCATCCGGCTCGGTGGAGGCCGAGCAGTCCATCCCCACCCGGGTGGAGACGTCGGTGCCGCTGGAGACGGTGCACCGGATCGGCGACGCGCAGGTGGAACTACCGCCGGGATTCACCCCGCACCCGCGGGTGAAGACCGTGCTGGACCGCCGCCTGGAGATGTCCCGCGAGGGCCACATCGACTGGGCCTTCGGCGAACTGCTGGCGCTCGGATCGCTGGTCATGGAGGGCCGGATGGTCCGGATGAGCGGCCAGGACACCAGGCGCGGAACCTTCGTGCAGCGGCACGCAGCCCTGATCGATAAGAACAACGGCTCGGAATACCTTCCGCTGCAACATCTGTCGGAAGACCAGGCGCGTTTCCTGATCTACGACTCGGCGCTGACCGAGTACGCCGCGCTGGGCTTCGAGTACGGCTACTCGGTGGCCAACCGGGAAGCGCTGGTGATCTGGGAGGCACAGTTCGGCGACTTCGTCAACGGCGCACAGTCGGTGATCGACGAGTACCTGTCCTCCGGAGAGGCCAAGTGGGGCCAGCAGTCCGGAGTGGTGTTGCTGCTGCCGCACGGGCACGAGGGTCAGGGTCCGGACCACACCTCGGGGCGCATCGAACGGTTCCTGCAACTGTGCGCCGAGGGGTCGATGACGGTGGCCGTGCCGTCCACGCCGGCCAACTACTTCCACCTGATGCGCCGGCACGTGCTGGACGGTGTGCACCGGCCGATGGTGGTCTTCACCCCCAAGTCCATGCTGCGCAACAGGGCTGCGGTGTCCGCGGTGGAAGACTTCACGTCCGGCAAGTTCGAATCAGTGCTGCCCGATACCACGGTCGATCCGAAGTCGGTGAGCCGGGTGCTGCTGACCTCCGGGAAGCTGTACTACGAGTTGGACCACTATCGCGCGCAGAACGAGATCACCGACACGGCGATCGTCCGGCTGGAGCAGATCTACCCGATGCCGCGGCGCAAGCTCGAGCACGTGCTGTCCGCCTACCACGACGACGTCGAGTTCCGCTGGGTGCAGGAGGAGCCGGCCAACCAGGGCGCCTGGAGCTTCCTGAAGCTCAACCTGACGGAACTGGTGCCCCGGCTGGCCGGCATGACGCGGGTGTCCCGGCGCGCCATGGCGGCGCCGTCCGCCGGCTCCGCCAAGGTGCACGAGGTCGAGCAGCGCGCGGTGGTCACCGGCGCGTTCGCCGACTAGCGACACCCGCTCCTTCGCCCGACACCCCGGCCGTCGCCGTCGGGTTACCGGTCGGCCCTCTCGCCGACCGGTAGCACGACCGCCGGGATCAGGGCGACGAGCGTGATGCCGACCGCCCACCAGAACGCACCCTGGAAGGCCGCCGACGGCCCGGCGGCACTCGGATCGGCGAGCAGTGACTGCAGGACGACGGCCACGATCGCGGTGCCGAACGAGGCTCCCACCTGCTGGGCGATGCGGGTATTCATGGTGGCGTGCGGTATCCCGGACTGTTCGACGTCCTGGTAGGCGACGGACATCGGCGGGATGAGCACGGCGCCGATACCCAGGCCGCGAACCAGCAGCACGGCGCCCAGCCACCACAGGCTGGTCCCGAACCCGGCCAGCGCGAACGGGACGGTGGCCGCGGCGGCGAGCAGGAAGCCGGCGATGGTCACGACCCGTGCCCCGAACCGTTCCACCAGCGCACCGACGACGAACCTCGAGACCAGGGCCCCGAGACCCTGCGGGATGAGCAGCAGCCCGGCCTCCAGCACGCTCTCGCCGCGCAGTTGCTGGTAGTACAGCGGCAGCAGGAACATGCCGGCGTACATCACCGCGCCCGCCGTGAACAGCACCGTGGTCGCGCTGGCAAGCGACCGCAGGCGCAGCAGCCGCACGTCGACGATGGGCTGCCGGTCGCCCGGCCGAGACGCCCTGAGCAGGAACCCGCCGAGCAGCACGACACCGACCAGCAGCGGCACCAGCACCTCCGTGTGGCCGACCCCACCGGCCTCCGACAGCTGCGACAGGCCCAGCAGGATGCCGGCCAGCCCCGAGGTGAGCAGCACCAGACCGGCCGCGTCCAGGTGGGTGCCCGCGGCCCCGGACTCCGGACGGTCGGTCGGCAGGAACCGCCACGCCAGTAGCAGCCCCACCGCGATCACCGGCACGTTCACCAGGAACAGCCAGCGCCAGCTGAGCCCGCTGAGGATCACCCCGCCGATCACCGGACCGAGGATCGGGCCGAGCGCGATCGGAAGGCTAACGGTAGCCATCAGCCGGCTGCTGATATGACCACCGGCGGCGCGCACCGCCAGGGTCTGCATCAGCGGGAAGATCAGCCCGGCGGCAAAGCCCTGCAGCGCCCGGAAACCGATCAGGCTGCCGGCGTTCCAGGCCGCGGCGCCCAGCACCGAGGCGAGCACGAACAGCAGCAGTGCCGCCATCCAGACCCGCTTGCCGCCCCAGCGGTGCTCCGCCCAGCCGGTGATCGGAATCGCGATGGCCATCGCCAGCATGAAGCCGGTGACGACCCAGCCGATGGTGCCGGCGGTCGAGTGCAGGTCCACCGCCAGGGTGTGGATCGCCAGCGTCACCATGGTGGAATCGAGGATCGCCGCGATCCCGCCGACGATGAGGGCGATCAGGGCGTTGCGCACCGGCGGCGACAGCGTCGCCGCCGGGGCGGCGGTCGCGTCCGCCGCGCTGCCCGTGGTGTTGCGTGTGATGGTCAACCGACCCATCCCCTTAAGAGAAGCAATCCTTTCTTAATGCACGGTAGGCGCGGTTGCTAAGGAATGCAAGTTTCTCTTAACATGCTCGGGTGGCCACCTCTTCTCCCGGACCCGTCCGGCAACGCCGCCGAGGCCAGGAACTCGAGACTGCCCTGCTCGAGGCCGCCTGGGACGAGCTGGTCGACGTCGGCTTCGCGAACCTGACCATGGAGTCGGTGGCGGCGCGCGCCCGCACCGGCGTCGCGGTGCTCTATCGCCGCTGGAGCAACAAGACCGACCTGGTGCTGGCGGCGCTCGAGCGCTACCGCCAGTCCCACCCGGTCCCCATCCCGGACACCGGATCCCTGCGGGACGACCTGTCCGCCGTGCTCACCAGCATGGGCCGGGCCCGCGCGACGTTCTGGGCCATCGCGGCCGCGACTGCGTTCTCCGGCCTGCTCACCGACACCGGCCTGACCCCCGCGCAGGCACGCGACCGGATCCTCGGGGAGGGCCCACCCCAACCCGCCGGGGCGCGCGGCATCGCCCGCGCCTGGGTGGTCTACCAAAGGGCCCATGACAGGGGCGAGATCGACCTGGACCGGATTCCGCCGGCGGTGCTGGGCATGCCGTTCGACCTGGTGCGCCACGACATGCTGATGGACCTGACAACCCTGAATCCGGCCCGGATCCGAACGATCGTCGACGACCTGTTCCTGCCGCTGATCCGGCACTACCAGGGCACACCGGGCCCGGCCCGACCGGGCGCGCCGAGCCAGACCTAACCGGCCACGCGGGGCCCGGCCCGACCGGGCGCGCCGAGCCAGACCTGACCGGCCACGCGGGGGTCGCGCACCGGGAAGTCCGGCCCCCACATACCGACGGGCCACACGCCGCCGATCGATGCGATCGCGTCAGCACCCGACAAATCCGCGGTGCCATCAGCCGCAGTCGAGTCACCGTCCGTAGCCGGCCCGGGGCGGAGCGAGCAGCCGGGTGAAGTTTGGGACAGACCGCCTCAGATCATCCCCAATCGCCACAGCGTCCTTTGACGGGTTCTTGACACTCACACAGAGTGCCGAGGACGTTGCTCTTTGTGATCAGGTCGAGGCCGCACCATCCCGGCGACCCCGCGCACGGTGCACCGATCACGCGATCCGTGATGGAGGACCAGCATGGGCACCATCCCCGCTCGTCACACGCCAGCACCACCGATGCCGCCGGGGCGGCGCCGCCGGCGATGGCGATGGCTGGCGGGCGCCTCGGCAACGGCGCTGGTGGCCGCGCTGGTGGCCGCTCCCGCCGCGAGCGCGGCGGGGACCGACACCGGGCCGGCGTCCACCGGCGGCGCGGCCGCCGGGGCAGCGCCGGTGGCGGGCTCCGGTCCGATCAAGGCGAAGGGCCCCGATACCGGTAAGCGCTCGGCCAAGGCGCTGTGCAGCACCGAGGTCCCCCGCGACCACGCCCGCTGCTTCGGCCTGGTGATGGAGACGAACGGCCTGGTGCCCCATCTCGACCAGCCGCAGGGGCTGTCCCCGGACGACGTCAAGTCGGCGTACGACCTGCCGGACGGCGGCGGCGCCGGCGCGGTGATCGGCATCGTGGACGCCTACGACAACCCGAACGCCGAGGCCGACCTGGAGCACTATCGGGAGACGTTCGGCCTTCCGCCGCTGGCCGACGGCCAGTTCACCAAGGTGGACCAGCGCGGCGGCACGGACTACCCGGACCCGAACACCGGCTGGGCCGGCGAGATCTCGCTGGACCTGCAGGCGGTGACCGCGGTGGCGCCGAACGCCACCATCATCCTGGTGGAGGGCGACTCGGCCTCCTTCGACGACCTGGGCACCGCGGTCAACACCGCCATCTCGCTGGGCGCGACGTTCGTGTCCAACAGTTACGGCACCGACTACGACTCCACGCCGGGCAGCGGCGAGGACTCCAGCCTGATCCCCTACGAGGCGCAGTACTACGACCACCCCGGTGTGGTCGTCACCGCCAGTTCGGGCGACGACGACTACGGCGTCTCGTTCCCCGCCGACTCCCCGCACGTCACCGCGGTCGGCGGCACCACCCTGGTGCCGGACTCCTCGCCGCGAGGCTGGTCGGAGTCGGTGTGGCACAACAGCTATGGCGGTCCGGGCAGCGGCTGCTCGATCGTGTTCGACAAGCCTGCCTTCCAGACCGACTCCGGTTGCGACATGCGCAGCGTCGCCGACGTGGCCGCGGTCGCCGACCCGGAGACCGGCCTGGCGGTGTACAACACCTACGGCGAGAGCGGCTGGGGCCAGTACGGCGGCACCAGCCTGTCCGCCCCGCTGATCGCGGCGATCTACGCGCTGGGCGGCACACCGGCGGAGGACAGCTACCCGAACTCCTACCCGTATGCTCACCCGGAGGCGCTCAACGACGTCACCGACGGCACCAACGGCAGTTGCACCCCGGACTACGAGTGCACCGCCGGTCCCGGATACGACGGGCCGACCGGGCTGGGAACCCCGAACGGCCTGGCGGCCTTCTCCTCGGGCCCGCACGGCACGCTGGCCGGGACCGTCACCGACGCCGGATCCGGCGAGCCGGTGGCGGGGGCGACGGTCACCGCGACGTCCACCGACGACGGCAGCGCTGCCGGAACCGCGACCACCGACTCGGCGGGCAGCTACACGATCGCGCTGCCCCCCGGTGACTATTCGCTGACCGCCTCCGCCTACGGGTACGCGGACGCCGACGGTGGCACCGTCACCGTCACCACCGGCGGCTCGGTGGACGCCGACATCGCGATGACCAAGCTGGCCACGCACACGCTGTCCGGCACCATCACCGACGGGTCCGGGCACGGTTACCCGCTGTACGCCACCATCACCGTGGACGGCGTGCCGGGCGGACCGATCTACACCGACCCGTTCACCGGGCACTACTCGGTGGACCTGCCCGCCAGGACGACCTACCAGCTGTCCATCGCCGCCAACGTTCCCGGCTACCTGGCCACGACCGTGTCGGTGCGGGTCGGCGGGAAGGACAAGGTTCGCAACGTCAAGCTGAAGGTCGACTCGTCGCTGGACGAGATCCCCGGCTACACCGTCACCGCCAACGGCACGACCGAGCCCTTCGACGGCACGACGGCTCCGGACGGCTGGACCGTCACCGATCTGACCGAGACGCCGGGCTGGACGTTCGACGACCCCGGTGACCGGGGGAACCTGACCGGCGGCGAGGGCAACTTCGCGATCGTCGACTCCGACAACGCGGGCATCGGCACCTCCGAGGACAGCTACCTGACCAGCCCGGTCTACGACCTGTCCGCGGCCAACGCGCCGGACCTGGAGTTCGACACCTACTTCGACGCGATCGGCGACTCCGACGGCACGGTGGAGCTGTCCACCGACGACGGCGACAGCTGGTCGGTGATCTGGGATGCCGACCAGACCGACGTCTCCGGTCACGTGAAGATCGCGCTGCCCGCCGAGGCGAAGTCCGACTCGGTGCAGGTCCGCTTCCACTACGTGGGCAGTTGGGCCTGGTACTGGGAGGTCGACAACGTGTTCGTCGGCACGCTGAAGGTCAAGCCGGTGCACGGCGGTTTGCTGGCCGGCGTGGTCACCGACGCCAACACCGGCGCCGGCGTGAACAGCGCCCAGGTGGTCAACGACGCCGATCCCGACCTGGCGGCCAGCACGGCGCCCACCGGTGATCCGGCGATCGGCGACGGCTTCTACGAGATGTTCTCCACGGCCACCGGAAGCCAGTCGCTGACCGCCTCGCACGCGGGCTACGGCGACGTCACCTCCGCGGTGGACGTCGGCGCCAACACCACCACCCGGCTGGACTTCTCGCTGCCGGCCGGTCGGCTGACGGTGACCCCGGGCTCGATCGGCAAGAAGGTCGGCTGGGGCAACTCGAAGAACGCCAGGGTGACGCTCAGCAACACCGGCGGGCTTCCGGCCACGGTGTCCATCGCCGAGCAGACCGGCGGTTTCGTGCTGGCCGACCGGGGCGGCGCTCCCGCCCAGGTGATCAAGGCCAGGACCACCACCGGGTCCATGCAGGCCGCGCTGAGGAAGTCGGCAAGGCCGATGGCCCGGTCGTCGTCGGCACCGGTTCCCAGCGCGGACGCGTGGCAGCCGGCCGGCGACTACCCGACCACCATCCAGGACAGCACCGCCGTGATGGCGGGCGGCGTGCTGTACTCGGTGGCCGGCTTCGACGGCTCGGCCGACGTGTCCTCGCTGTATGCCTACGATCCGGACGCCGGATCGTGGTCGGAGATGGCGTCGGCGGCGGACACCAGGGAGGCCGCGGCCGCGGGATTCCTGGGCGGGAAGCTGGTGGTCTCCGGAGGGTGGGGTGCCAGCGGCGACCCCGACTCGAAGACCGAGATCTACGACCCGGCAGGCGATTCCTGGTCGACCGGGGCGGACAACCCCGTGCCCGCGGCCGGTGCCGGGCACGCCGTGCTGGGCGGCAAGCTCTACGCGGTCGGTGGCTGCAGCGCCTCGGCGTGCGGCAGCACCACGGTCGAGGTCTACGACGCGGCGTCGGACTCCTGGTCCAGCGCGGCCGACTACCCCGAGCCGGTGGCCTGGGAGGCCTGCGGTGGCATCAACGGCAAGCTGTACTGCGCCGGCGGCACCACCGACTCGGGCACCCTGACGCACGGTTACGTCTACGACCCGGCCGCCGACTCCTGGTCGCCGATCCCGGACCTGCCGATGGACATGTGGGGCTCGTTCTCCGCGGCGGCGAACGGTCAGTTGTTGGTGGCCGGCGGCGCCATCGAGGGCGGCACCGCGATCACCAACCAGGGCTTCGCGTTCGACCCGGCGACCGGCGAGTGGTCGGCGCTGCCGAACCAGAACGCCGCGCTCTACCGGGGTTCCGGCGCCGTCGGCTTCTACGCCGTCGGCGGTAGCCCGGGCGGCCTGTTCGCCCCGCCGGTGGCCACCGTCGAGCTGCTGCCCGGCTACGACCAGGGTGGATCGTCGGACGTGCCATGGCTCAGCGAGAGCACCGACCAGGTCACGCTCGACCCGGGCGATTCGGTGCGGGTGCGGGTGACGGTGAACGCCGCCGACCCGAGCATCGTGCAGCCCGGCAGCTACACGGCCTCGCTGGCCTTCCTGACCGACACGCCGTACTCGGTGGCCCCGCTGCCGGTGACCATGACGGTCAAGCCCCCGAAGTCGTGGGGCAAGATCGCCGGGACGGTGACGTCGGCGACCGACGGCTCGCCGATCGCCGGGGCGACGGTGGAGATCGACAGCTGGGCGACCGGCTACACGCTCACCACCGCCACCGACGGCAGCTACGCGCTGTGGCTGGATCGCCGGAACAACCCGCTGACCATGATCGTGGCCAAGGACGGCTTCAAGCCGCAGACGGCGACGGTGCGGATCAAGGCGGGCAGGACGGTGACGAAGAACTGGTCGCTGGTGGAGCGGTGACCCGCCAACCCGGCGCACCTCGGAGGGCGGGGCGTCCGGATCCGGTGCGGGAGATCTCCCGTGCCGGGCCGGGCGTCCCGGTGCCGTCCCGCCCGGGGAATCTCCGGTCCCCGCCCGGCGTTGCCCTTCAGTGACGGACTCCCCCGGCGGAAGGTGATCGGCGTGCAGGTCGAGGTGTTCTCGGACGT
>JBIQML010000148.1:0-9106 GCA_044463405.1 Nakamurella lactea
GAGGAACTGGCGCCGCCGGAGCTGCTTTCGGGCGCGGACGAGCCGGGGCCGCTACAGGCCGCGACCGCCAGAAATAGCGCGGCTGCCATGGCCGCCGGAGCGAGGTGGCCTCGTCCTCCGCGGTTCAGAGCCGTATGACGAAACATAGTGCTGCCTCCTGGATGTTCGTGGTGGTTGGCACCGGATCGGGCCGTCCTGGCCGGACGGATGGGACGAGAGCACCGGCGCTGTCCACGGGCCGACGAGCAGCAACGGCGCCGCGAGTCACTCACCGTCCAAGAACCAGCACCGATCGCGCTCAGTCAAGCACAAGGGCACGGGCGAGGTCAAGAGGTTTCGGAAAAGCACTTCTAAACTAGGTGGTGGACCGTTCGACGATCTCCAGCCCCAGAACGAGCGTCGACCGCGGTGAGCGGCCGCCGGAGGCTCGCAGCAATCGAACGGCGGCCTCGCCGGACTCCTCGAAGGGCTGCCGGACCGTGGTCAAGTCCGCGGCGACCGCCATGTCGCCGTCGTCGAAGCCCATGACCGCGACGTCGCCGGGAACGCTCAGGCCCAGGTCGCGCGCGGCCAGCAGGGCGCCGATCGCCAGCAGATCGTGATGCGCCATGATCGCCGTCGGCGCGGTGTCTCCCTGGAGGAGACGGAGCGCCGCGGACCTGGCCTCTTCGACGGAGTTGCCGCTGATCTCGACCGTGACATCGCATCCGCCGCCGGCGGCGATGTCCTTGAACCCGACAAGTCGCCGCACAGCCTGTGACTCGTAGTCCGAGACCTGTCGTTCCAGGATGTAGCCGAGACGCGTGTGGCCCCGGTCCATCAGATGCCGGGCGGCGATCCTGCCGCCCTCCACGTCATCGATCATCACGCGGCTGAACCGGTCGCTGTCGGCGTCCACGGCGACCGTCGGAAGGCCCCGTTCGTGGAATCGCTTGGCAATCGCGTCCTCGATCGGAAGACCCATCACCAGGAGCCCGTCGAGGCGGCCGTGGATGGGCATGCTTGCCAGTGCGGGCGACGAAGCCGAGGCGGCGGACTCGTGGTCGAATACCACCACTTCCCAGTCGAACTCGCTGGCCGCCTGCAGCACGCCGGCCAGCCGCCGAAGGTAAGAGGCATACGACGTGAACGGCGCCATGACCCCGATCCGACCCGTGCCCTGTCGGGCCAGCGTGACGGCCTGGGCCTTCGGAACGAATCCCAACTCGTCCGCGACCGCCAGAACCCGCTCGCGGGTGGCGGCCTTGACGCGCTCGGGCTTGTTGAGGACGTTGGACACCGTCGAGATACTCACCTGCGCGCGCTCGGCGACCTCGTAGATGGTGACGTGCCGATTCGTCGCGCGATGGGCCACGGTCCGCCCCGGTTCTGATTGTCAGGCTCCTCAGAGCCCGGTGCTGGCCATCAGCTACGGGAGGATGCTACAGAAGTGCTTTACATAAAAACAATCGTGGTCGGTCCGGCCGGCGCTCCGATCCTGCCGGGATCACCGGCCACTGCTGGGACCGCACTGGCCGCTGTCGGGGCGCATCCACGCCGCGGCGCAGTGTCCCGTCCCACCTGCGCCCGCCCGCTGCGCTTGGGAGGTGCCGCGCGCTCACGGCCGAACGCGGATGACCGGCTTTCCGGCAGGGCGCTCGGCCGAGCTCAGGGCGGCGACGGCGTCATCGAGGCTGGTGACCTGACCGATGCGCGGGCGCAGGCTCCCGGACGCCACTCGCCGGGCGATCTCGCCCAGCTGCGCGCGGTCGGACACCACGACGAACCCGATGGCCCTTCCGCCGGCCGGCCGTACCTCGGGGTTGCCGGCAACGGTCACCAGGATTCCGCCCTCCCGGACGAGACCGGCGGACCTACTGGTGATCTGGCCGCCGATCATGTCGAAGACCAGATCCACCGGGCCGGCGTCGTCCAGCGAGTCGTTGTCGAGGTCCACGAACTCGTGCGCACCGAAGTCGAGTGCCGGCTGGCGGTGTGCCGCACGTCCCGTGCCGATCACGTAGGCGCCGCGTTCGCGGGCGAGTTGGGTCGCCATCGAACCGACGGCGCCGGCGGCGCCATGCACGATCACGCTCTGACCCACCTGCAGATGGCCGTGCTCGAACAGACCCTGCCATGCGGTCAGGCCCGTCATCGCGACGCCCGCGCCCACCGTGAAGTCGACGTTCCCCGGCAGCGGTGCCAGGTTGCGCCCCTCGACCACGACGTGCTCGGCCAGCGTGCCGTCACGGGTCCAGTCGGTCAGGCCGAACACGCGCTGCCCCACCGAGAGTCCGGCCGTTCCGTAGCTGAGCGCGGTGACCACGCCGGCCACCTCGTGCCCCGGGATCGACGGCGTCCGGTCACGGCCGAGCCGGTCGACCCACGTCGAGGGCCACTCGAGTTCGTTGCCGGTGAAACCGGAGGCGTGAACCTCGACGACGACGTCACCGTAGTTCGCGCCCTCGAGGGTGGCGAGCCTGGCAGCGTCCGGTCCAGGTCGCTCCTCCAGCCTCATCCCGGCCGTGCCTGCGGCCCGGTCCCTCACCACGATCGCTCTCATCTGTCGTCCCTTTCTCCCGCTGGGGCGCCGACCCGTCACGAGTGAATGGCCGGCGTGCTGATTCCCGTCGACACGGTCGGCGGCGGCGCCGGTTTCACCGGCGAGGGGCACGTCGGGGCGGCATCCCGCGCCCGGTGGGTGTGGTCCGCCAGCCGGCGCCCCCTGAGCCCTATCCCATGTCGCGCTCGAAGGCGGTGATCTGGTGCTCCTCGTCGGGCATCGGCTCCCGGTGCGGGTAGGCCCCGGAACCGGGATGGACCGGATCGACCAGGTCGAGGTACTCCCGGTTCCGGGCGATGAACTCGCCGACCACCGGGCAGATGATGGTGATCCTCTTCCCGCTCCGGCGGATCTCGTCGAGCGCGCGAGCGACGAGTTCGCTCGCCACCCGATGGTTGCGGTAGGCATGGTCGACCCAGGTCGAGATCAGTACCACCCGGCCACCCACGAACCGGTAGGTGAGCTCGGCGATGGCGTCGGCGCCCAGCACGGCGATCCAACGACCGTGCTCGACGTCATTGATCACATCGAGCGTCCAGGTGGACTCGCCGTCGTCACGGGTCTTCGTGCCCAGCGCCGTGATGAGTGACGCATTGCTCTCTTCCCGGCTGGCCTGCTCGGCCTCGACGCTGCTCGGCATTCTCGCGCTTCCTGTTCGGTTGCCGGCCCTAGGACCGGTGTGATCCGTCGCGGACCCCTGGATGCCGCCCGTCGATGAGGTCGGCGTATTCGGGGTTGCGATCGATGAATGCCCGCACCACCGGGCACATGATGGTCACGGTCTTGCCTTGCGCGCGCACGTCATCGAGAACGAGTCGGGTCAACTCGGTCGCGATGCCCCGGTGACGGAATTCGGGAAACACCGAGGTGGCCAGCAACACGAGCCGGTTGTCGCCGACGGCGTTGTAGGTCAACCCTGCGACCGTGATGTCTCCCGCGATGGCCTCGTAGAGGCCCGACTCGGCATCGTTGACGAGGTGAAGATCGAGCGGGGGCTCAGGTTCGGTCATGAGTGTCCCTTTCACGAATGGAGCGGCGAGCGCGATGCGCTCAGGGACGGACCCGGATGATCGTCTTCCCCTTGGCGCGCTCGCCCGGGTTGAGAGCGGCAACCGCGTCGTCCAGGTCGGCCACCCGGCCGACGTTCGTCCGCAGCCGTCCATCCCGAACCCGCTGGACGATCTCGGCCAGCTGCCCGCGATCGGCTTCGACGACGAAATCCACCGCGAAGCCGTCCTTCGGATGCGCCTCCGGAGGCCCTGCGATCGTCACGAGCATGCCGCCCGCGCGAACAATGCTGGCCGAGCGGCGGCCGATGTCACCCCCGATCACGTCGAAGACCAGGTCCACCTCGCCGACATCCTCGAGCGAGTCGTGGTCCAGGTCGACGAACTCCTGGGCGCCGAAGTCAAGCGCGCTCTGCCGGTCCGCGGCGCGACCGGTGCCGACGACGTAGGCGCCGGCCTGATGGGCGAGCTGCGTGACCACCGAGCCCACACCGCCGGCGGCGCCATGCACCAGCACGGTCTGACCCGTCTCGAACCGGCCGTGCACGAACAGCCCCTGCCAGGCCGTCAGACCCGAGATCGGCAGGCTGGCGGCCACCGTGAAGTCGACATCTCCCGGTAGCGGCGCCAGGTTGCGCGCCTCGACGGCCACGTATTCCGCCAGGGTCCCGTCGCGGGTCCAATCGGTCAGGCCGAACACCCGCTGACCAATCGACAGCCCCCTCGTCCCGTAGCCGAGCGCGCTGACCACCCCCGCCAGCTCATGACCGGGAATCGACGGGGTGCGGTCGCGGCCGAGGCGGTCCGTCCACGTTCCCGGCCACGTCAGTTCACCCGGAGTGAATCCCGACGCGTGGACCCGGACCAGGACATCGTTCCCGGCCGGTTCCGGGTCGGGCCGTTCCCGCAACGCCATTCCGGCCGTACCCGCGGCCTGATCTTCGACGACGATCGCCTTCATCTCACGTCTCCCTCTGTTCGGGACCATGGTCGCGAATGGCGCGCCGCCGGACCCCATGCGGTCGAGTTCACGGGCCTGTCGACCAGGAATGACCCGGACTCGTCCTGGATACTAGTCGAGACCGGACTCTACAGTCCAGGTGCGCGCTGGTCGCACGGCCCGGTGGCAGCGCCGGCCAGCGCCGACCGGCATGCCCGAAAGACCGCGACGCGCCGCCCCGACGCCGTACGGACCGGGCCGGGCGTCGGCTGGCCGAGCTTCGGACCCACGGATTTGTCCGGCGCCTCGTCGGACCATAGACTGGACGGTAGCGTCCAGTCATGTTGCTGGTCCCGGGATCAGGCATCGGGTATTCGCGGAGGGCTCGCCCAGCGCGAGCCAGCGTCGCGGGACGGAATCCCTGCCCGGGACTCGCCGACCACGTCCGCGTGTCACCGAGGCCCGGTGCGAGCCGCGAGACCGCGACGGCCCGGACTCGGCGCGACGGAACGAAGGGACCACGTCCATGCACGGTGGGGCGCCGGCGATCGGCCGAACCAGCCAGTCCAGAATGCTGCCGCTGGCATTCGCCGCGGGCGTGGTTTCCCTGACAACCGCCTTCGCAGCGGTGGGTTCGACGATTCCGCTGCTCAACGTCTACCGCGCCGAGGACGGGTTCACCAACGACGGCATCTCGTTGAGCGTCGTCGCCTATGCGGTCGGCACCATCGGCACGCTGCTGGTGTTGGGACGGTTGTCCAACCATGTCGGACGGCGACCGGCCGCCCTGGCCAGTCTGGGCGTGCTGGTGCTCGGGTGCCTGGCGCTGCTGAGCGTGCACCACATCGACATGCTGATCGCCGGGCGACTGCTGATGGGTCTCGGTGCCGGTCTCGCCAGCAGCAGCCTGACGGCCTACATCGTCGACGCCGCACCGGCCCGACCGGTCTGGCTGGCCTCCGTGGCCTCCAGCCAGACGGTCATGTTCGGCCTTGCCGTGGGTGCCGTCGGTTCCGGCGTCCTGGTCCAGTTCGGCCCCTGGCCGAGGGATCTCGTCTACCTGATCGCGATCGGCCTGCTCCTGCTGTCGACCGTGCTGGTCGCCATCAGCCCGGAAACCTCGGCTCCCGTACCGGGCGCCTGGCGATCCCTGCGACCCACGGTGCGGTTACCGGCCGGGGCCAGGCGCATGCTCGCGGTCGCCGCCGCAGTGCTGTTGCCCACGTGGGCGACGGGAGCCTTCTACCAGGCCGCCGTGCCCGCACTGGTTGAAGATCAACTCGGCAGTACCAGCCCCGTGGTGCTGGGCCTGGTGTTCGCCGCATACATGGCTCCCAGCGCCCTGGGGGCGCCGTTGGGAGGGCGGTTCTCACCGGCGGGCGCCCAGCGCATCGGCATGGCGGCGTTCCTCGCCGGATGGGCCGGCCTCATCACAGCGATCGGCACCGGGTCGCTGCTGCTGTTCGTCGCCGCCACCATCGTCGCCGGAGTCGGCCAGGGCATCGCCATCAGCGCGGCGACCCGCGCGCTGTTGTCGGGCAGCGCGCTCGCCGATCGGGCCCCGATCTTCGCCGTGGTGTACCTGCTCAGCTACAGCGGCGCCGCCTTTCCCAGCCTGCTGTCGGGAGGACTGTCCCAGACGTTCTCGCTACCGCAGATCGCGGTCGGATACGGCGCCTTCGCCCTTGCCGCCACAGTGTTCACCCTGCTGGCGGCACGCAACCCGCGGCTCGGCGAGGTGTCCCATCACGGCATGTGAGGAGACCTGGGTCGATCGGTGCCCCGACCTCAAGCAACTGGTCTGCCCAGTCCATGTGTGCCCTGGCATTCCCGTCGAAGCACCCGACGGTCGCCCGTGCACGCCTGCGGGAATCGCCGACATGGCCGGGTGAATGAGCGGCCGCGGGCGCTCTCGTGGCAGGCGATCGTCCGGCGGCCGAAGAATCTATCCGACACGGAATGGACTACGCAGTCCATTAGTGCTAGAAAGGAGCTGGGCGGCCGTTCGGCCAGCCAACGAATCAGAGAGCGGTCCGCCGCCAGAGCGACCGTCCGGATCGATCAGCACCGGAGTCAGGATGACTGAGAACAGCTTCATCGATGAGGCCATCAACCGAAGCGCCGAAACGGCAGAGGATGGCGCCAAGCTGAGCGGCATGGTCGCTGCGGCCACGAAGGGGGCGCCGACCAGCCCGGCAGCCGGGAGCGGACCCAGTGACGGTTCGATCCTGAACTTCGCCCTGAACCTGGAATACCTGGAGGCCGAGTTCTACCTGCGCGGCGCCACCGGTGAGGGCCTGCCCGAGGACATGGTCGGCGGGACCGGGACGCCCGGCGAGGTGTCGGGCGGCCGCCGGGTCGACTTCAGCAGCCCCCTGATCAGGAACATCGCTCGCGAGATCGCCATGGACGAGCGAGCGCACGTGGCCTTCCTGCGCGGCGCGCTGGGCAGTGCCGCCGCTGCGCGGCCGCGGATCTCGCTGGATCACAGCTTCACCGCGGCGGCGACGGCCGCCGGGCTGATCCAGCCCGGGGAGACCTTCGATGCCTACGCGAGCGACCGGAACTTCCTGTTCGCCGCGTTCCTGTTCGAGGACGTCGGAGTCACCGCGTTCAAGGGCGCGGCCCCCTTCATCTCCAGCAAGACCTACCTGGATGCTGCCGCGGGCCTGCTGGCGACCGAGGCCTATCACGCCGGGATCGTCCGTGCCACGCTGTATTCGGAGGGGCTCATGGATGACGCGGTGTTCGACGTCGTGCGCAAGATCTCGACGGTTCGCAACGCGGTCAGCGGACCCGCCGACGACGACCAGGATCTCGGCAGCAGGGACGAGGCGAACCTCGTCCCCACCGACGAGTACGGGCGCGCATTCGGGAGGAGCCCCGCGGAGATCCTGGACATCGTGTACCTGGGATCCGCGTCGGGGTCCTCCGGCGGCTTCTACCCGGACGGGCTGAACGGAGACATCGTGCGCGGCACCGGGCAGAGGGCGAGCTGATCGGACATGACCAACGCGGACAAGACCCCAGCAAAGGGTGACGTGCGCATCGACGCCGCCGACATCGTCGAGGCGTTGACCAGGGCACCGTTCCTCTACGGTGACGGGGCAACGCAGGTTTTCACCCGGGACGGACGCACCACCTACACGGAGAATGGCAGGCCGTCCGCCGGGGAATGGGGAGTCGACGACCAGGGCCGGTTCTGGTCCTTCTGGCCGCCGTCCTATCGTGCCACCTACGATCTGGCATGGGTGGCGGACGGCGACGACGTCGTCGGGATCCGGTTCACCGAACTCCATCACGGAGACGCGTTCGTCGGTCGGTATGCATCCGACCGCTCCTGATCGCCGAGGCGAGGCTCACCCGCACCGGAGAGCCCGCCGCACCCGCAGCTGAGAGCCCGACGCACCCGCAGCGCAGGGGCCGCTGCACGTGCCGTACAGTGCCGCAGGCCCCGGTGAAAGGATGCGCACGCATGCCCAAGGATTTCGAGGGGAAGACTGCCCTGATCACGGGCGCGGGTCGTGGGATCGGAGCGGCCATCGCTCTGGGACTCGCCCGGGCCGGCGCCGACGTCGTCCTCGTCGCCCGCACCGCGTCGCAACTCGACGGGACCGCCGCCACCATCAAGGCGAAGGCGCCGAGCGTTCGGGTTCGCACCGTCCCGGCCGACCTGGCAGACGACACCCAACGCGTCGCTGCCATCGAGGGCATCCTGGTCGCCGGCTCGGTCCACATTCTGATCAACAACGCCGGCACGGTAGAGCCGCTCGGCGCCACCACCAGGATCAGCCCGGCCGGCATGCGGCGGGCCTACGACCTCAATGTGATCGTCCCCGCCGCCCTGTCGTCGGCGCTGGTTCCCGGAATGGTCGAGGCCCGCTGGGGCCGAATCGTCAACGTGTCCTCCGGCGTCGTCGGCCACCCGGCGTCAATGATCGGCGGTAACACCTATGCCGCCACGAAGGCCGCCCTCGAAGCGCACAGCCGCAACCTTGCCGCCGAACTCGACGGCACGGGCGTGACCGTCAACATCTACCGGCCAGGTGGCGTCGACACCGCCATGCAGGCCTGGATCCGTGATCAGGATCCCCAGCGGATCGGGGACGGCCTGCATGGGCGGTTCGTCCGCAGGTACGACGCGGGCGAACTGATCACGCCGACGGACTCGGCCGACGCGCTGCTGAGCCACCTGCTGGGCGGCGACGCACAGCGGACCGGCGCGATCTGGGATCTGCGAGCGACCCTCCCCGCCTAGGAGTGCGCCCGGGCCGGCCGGCCCGGTCCCGCCGCCGAGAGGCGGACGGGCGGTCAAACAGCCCGATGTGAGCCCTGGTCATCGGGTGGGTTGGGCCCGTTCCGCGACATAGCTGTCGATCTCGGCCTGCTCGATCGGCGTCCAGTCACCGCCATGCCCGCCGGTCGCCTCCACCCTCAGCCGTTCGGCCAGCCAGGGGTGGTGCAACTCGAACGCCGGACGCTCGGAACGGATGCGCGGCAGCGAGGTGAAGTTGTGCCGCGGCGGTGGTGACGAGGTGGCCCACTCCAGCGAGTTCCCGTAGCCCCACGGGTCATCGGCGGTGGTGACCTCGCCGTACCGGTAGGACCGGATCACGT
>JBIQML010000149.1:0-9096 GCA_044463405.1 Nakamurella lactea
GCCGGCCGCTGCCAGGCCGTAGGCGTAAGGCCGGCCGACCAGCACCGCCCGGGCGCCCAGGGCGAGCGCGACGGCGATGTCGGCGCCGGAACGGATCCCCGAGTCGAACAGCACGTCGCAGCGATCGCCGACCGCAGTGGCCACGTCGGGCAGCCGGTCCAGTGCCGCCGCCGCGCGGTCCACCTGCCGGCCACCGTGGTTGGACACGATCACCCCGGCGACGCCGGCGTCCGCCGCCGCCACCGCGTCGTCGGCGTGCAGCACGCCCTTGACCAGCACCGGCAGCCGGGACCGGCGGCACAGGTCCGCCAGGTCGTGGAAGGTCAGCGCCAGGGTGCCGAAGACCCGCACGAAGGTCTGCACCGCCGCCATCGCCGCCTCCTGCGGCGTGCCGGTCTCCGGCAGCAGGGAACGGAAGACCGGGTCGGACGTGTAGTTGGCGATGCCCCTGCATTGCAGGAACGGCAGGTACGCGCGGTCCAGGTCCCGCGGACGCCAGCCCAGCATGGGGGTGTCCAGCGTGACCACCAGCGCCGTATACCCGGCGGCCTCGGCCCGGGCAATCAGGGAGTCGGCCAGCTCCGGGACGTTGGGCCAGTACAACTGGTACCAGCGCGGCCCGCCGACCTCCGCGACGGCTTCCATCGGGGTGGACGACTGGGTGGACAGCACCATCGTCACCCCCAGCGCCGAGCACGCCCTGGCCACCGCGAGTTCCGCGTCCGGGTGCACGATGTCCAGCACGCCGACCGGGGCGGCCAGCACCGGCACCGGAAGCTGCACGCCGGCCACCGTCACCGCCAGGTCCCGCTCGGTGACGCCGGACAGCATCCGCGGTGTGATGCGGCGGTTCTCGAAGGCCGCCAGGTTGGCCGCGGCGGTGCGCTCCGCGCCGGCGGAGCCGTCCAGGTAGTCGAAGGCCTCCTCCGCCAGCGCCCGCCGGGCAGCCTCCCGCAGCGAGGCCGGCGAGGTCGGGACCACCGGGCGGTTCCCGGCCAGGCCACCGAGGTAGATGGAATTCTGCACGTCGCCGAGTCCCGTCATGGGCGGACCCTATAGCGCGGGTCTCGCGATCCACCAGCTCCGGGCACGCGCCGGCATGCCCGGTGGCGGAATGGGGTATCCGGGCCCGGCGAACGGCCTATTCTCATGCGAACGGCGCACTGGGCGCTCGCCGCGGGATGTCGTTGTCGCGGGAGGGGCCATGAGGTTCAATCGCAACGCCCGGCTGGATTCCTCGCAGGTGCAGGACCGGCGCGGGTCCGGCTCCGGCGGCCGGTTGGGCGGCGTCCGGATCGGCAGGGTCGGCGCCGCCGGTGGCGCGCTGGGGCTGGCCGGCGTCATCGCGGTGGTGCTGTTCATGGTGTTCTCCGGCGGCTCCGGAGGCGGCGGGTTGCCGGGCGGGTTGCTCGGCGAGCTGGCCGGCGCCAGCGGCTCGGGAACGGCCGACAACGCGGACCTGGCCAGGGAATGTCGCACCGGTGCGGATGCCGGTTCCGACGACGACTGTGCCGTGGTGGCGATCGTCAACTCGGTGCAGGCGTTCTGGGGCGATCAGCTCAGCGGGACCGGCACCGAGTACCGCGCTGCGCCCACCGTCTTCTACACCGGCGCGACATCCACCGGTTGCGGCCAGGGCACCGCGCAGATGGGCCCGTTCTACTGCCCGAACGACGGCCGGGTCTACATCGACCTGTCGTTCTGGAACGAGTTGGCGACCGAGTTCGGCGCGGGCAACTCGACCTTCACGCAGAGCTACGTGATCGCCCACGAGTACGGGCACCACGTGCAGGACCTGCTGGGCATCTCCGACCGGGTGGGCAGCGCGACCGGGGTCAGGTCCGGGTCGGTGCGGTTGGAACTCCAGGCGGACTGCTTCGCGGGCGTGTGGGCCGAGCACGCCAGCACCGTCGAGCGGGCGGACGGTCAGGTGCTGATCAGTGACATCACCGACACCGACGTCGCCAACGCCGTCACGACGGCCGGCAAGATCGGCGACGACTGGATCCAGGTGCATCTGGGAAGCGGCCGGGCGGATCCGTCGTCGTACACGCACGGCACCTCGCACCAGCGGCAGAAGTGGTTCACCACCGGCTACCGGACCGGGGACCCGAACGCCTGCGACACCTTCGCGACGCAGGGCCTGGGCTGATCCTGGCCGGTTCGCCGGGCGTCGCGCTACTCGTCGCGGCCGGCCCAGGCGCCGCGCACGTGGCCGATGTGGGTGCGCATCAGCGATGCCGCGCCCTCACCGTCGCCCGCGACCACCATGTCCAGCAGCTGCTCGTGTTCCCGCGCCGAACGACCGAGCCGACCCTGCGCCACCAGGTGCTCCAGCCCGTACAGCCGGCTGCGGGCACGAAGATCGCCGACCACCGCGACCAGATACGCGTTCCCGGCGAGGCCCAGCAGCCCCAGGTGGAATCTGCGGTCCGCCTCCACGTAGGCGATCAGGTCGCCGCGCTCGGCGTGCGTGACGATCTCGCCGGCGACCTGCCGGAGTTCGGAGATCGCGCGGTCCCAGGCCGGCGTGTACCTACCGGCAATGGCGGCGACGGTGGGCACCTCGATCAGCATGCGGATCTCTGCGAGGTCGTCCAGTTGCGCATCGGATAGGGCGGTGACGCGAAACCCCTTGTTGCGCACCGCCTCGATCAGGCCCTCCTTCACCAGGTCGAGCATGGCCTCCCGCACCGGGGTGGCCGAGACACCGAACTTCTCGGCCAGTGCCGGCGCCGAGTACAGCGCGCCGGGACGCATCTCGCCGGTGATGACGGCGCCACGCAGCACCTCGGTGACCTGCTGCCGCAGGCTGGCTCGGGATCCGAAGTTCGGCACGGACAGCTCCTCCGGACCGTGCTCGATCACGGGTTCAGCCATGGCTTCCGTCCTCCCGAAACGCCGTCACCGCAGCACGAATCCGGTGCCGAGACCGTCGCGCGGGTCCAGCCAGAACTGATGCTCGCCGGTGCGGAACGCGCGGCCGGTGATCTCGGTGATGACCGCGGGACGGCCCGCGGCGCCGGTCGTTTCGGGCACCGTGGCGGTGAACGTCGTTCCGATGATCGACTCGTGGGTGAAGACCGTGCCGGCGCCGAGCCGTCCGTCGGCGTGCAGCAGCGCCATGCGAGCGGAGGTGCCCGAACCGCAGGGAGAGCGATCCACGGAACCGTCCGCGTAGACGGTGATGCTTCGCTGGTGCGGCCCGCCGCCTCGGCCGTCGCCGTCCGGTTCCAGGTCCCCCAGGTCGTCGTAGAGCATGGCGCCGTAGCAGCCGGACAGCCGCGGGTCGGCCGGGTGGTCGGCCAGGCCGGCGCGCTGCACCGCCCACTTGATCTCCCGACCGATCGCGGTGAGGTCGCCGATGTCCTCCGGTCTCACGTGCAGGCCGACGGCCGAGGCCGGCAGGGACGCGTAGAACGCGCCGCCGTAGCTGACGTCGACGGCCAGCTCGCCGCGCGAGGTGGACACCGTGGCGCCGCGATGCAGTACGTAGGCGGGCACGTTCCGGAACGTGACGTCCAGCACCACGCCCTCGGCGCACCGGACCACCGCGGTCACCCGCCCCGAGGGCACGTCGATCCCAACCTCCGTGGGACCGTCGTGCCGCACGTTCACCACGCCCGTCTGCGCCGCCCAGGTGGCCAGCGCGATGGTGCCGTGGCCGCAAGCGGTGGAGAAGCCGTCCTTGTGCCAGAACAGCACCCCGAGGGCGGCGCCGGCATCGTCCGGGGGCACCACGAAGCAGCCGTACATGTCGGCGTGGCCGCGCGGTTCGTGGCACAGCAACTCGCGGACCCGCTGGGCGCCGTCCGACTCGATGGCCCGCACGCGCCGCTCGGCGACGGTCCGGCCAGGCAGCTCCGGCGCGCCCGCCGTGACGATGCGGAACGGCTCGCCGGCGGTGTGGTAGTCGGTCGCGCCGACCCAGGGGCCGGGACCGGTCATGGCGCGCTCACCTCCAAAAGGCCTGCGGCACCGTCGCTGTCGGCGTCGATGCGGGCGCGACGGCCGTCCGGCAGGGTCGCCAGGGTGGCCCGGTCCAGCACCAGAACCGGGACGCGACTGCCGTACAACTCGGCGGCCACCGCCGCGCCGAGCACCAAGATGGCGTCCGGCTCGGACAGCACGATCGCCGCGGGCGCGGCGCCGACCCGGATCTGTTCGGCCAGCACGGAGGAGGACGACGAGGAGCCCCGTCCGGCCGGCATGACCACCACCCGCCCGGTCACCGAGACCCCCCGTTGCGGGTGGTGCGCGTCGATGATGATGCCGGCCGCGGACACCCCACCCCAGAACGACACGGGGTCGTCCAGTACCAGCAGCCTGCCCTCCGCGGCGCCGGGGTGCAGCACCGTGCCGCGGACCGCGGTGGCCGCCGAGCCCGGTGGCGCTGCCGCGCCGGCTCCCGGACGGTCGGCGTGCCGGATTGCGCGATCTGGAGTCGGACCGGCCTGGGCGCCAACGGGTATGGACTGCGCGTCGTGTTCGGGCCCATCGGTGGATGCCCAGGAGCCCTCGTCGCGGACCACCCTGCCGGCGCGGGCGGATGCGACGCAGTCGGCCAGGCTGCCCAGCACGACGTCGATGCCGAGGTTGCCCGGCGCGTACCACGCCCACTTGCCGGAGTTGGTCATCACGACCCGGACCGACGGGTCCAGGATCGGCGTGACGTAGGTGCAGGTATCGGTGACGATCCGCCCGCCGGCCGCGCGCAGCGGTTGCACGTATCCGTGCCGGTCCGCCTCGGCCAGGACCGCGCGGCTGGTCGAGACGTAGACGTCGACGGCGGGGTGGAATGGCGCGCCGTCGGCGAGTTCGGCTGCCAGGGCTGCGAACTCGGTCACGGAGAAGTGCGGCGTGCCCAGGCTGACGGCGTCCAGCTCACTGCCGGTGGCGGTGCTCAGACGATCGCGTGCGGCGCGCAGCGCCTCGGGGGTGACGGGAACGACCGGAACCTCGCCGGAGGCCGGTCGCGCGGGAGTTCGAACCGGGCCCGGCGGCACGCCCGCCGGCTCGC
The DNA here is from genome assembly GCA_044463405.1 of Nakamurella lactea. Taxonomy (GTDB): domain Bacteria; phylum Actinomycetota; class Actinomycetes; order Mycobacteriales; family Nakamurellaceae; genus Nakamurella; species Nakamurella lactea_B. The sequence goes on from JBIQML010000149.1 coordinate 5,021, forward strand.
GTGCGCCCGGGGCCGCGGTCCCGTCGCGCAGGCCCAGAGCCGTTGCCAGGTCCGGCGCCTCGGGGGTCACGCCGACCACGTGGAACAGCGCAACACCCCCGGCGGAGGCAGCGGTGGCGGCCAGCGCCTTGAGCCTGTCCTCGGTCGTGCCGCCGTCCGCCAGATCGCCCGTCAGCCCGGTCAGCGCGGCCACCCGGGTGCCGGCGATGTCCCCGAGCAGCACGCCGAGGGCCGCCCAGGCCGCCTCGTCCTGCCATGCCCGCGCGGGAATCGCGGTGCAGTCCAGCACCAGGGTGGCCGCACGGGGCCCGTCCGCGTGCAGGCCGCCGTCCGGCACCAGACCGGTGATGGCGGCGGCGATGTCGATGAAGTCGCCGTACCGGTCGGTGCGGGCCCCGAGCACCGAGTTGACGAACGCGATCGCATTGGACTCCGCCCACGCCACGTGGGTTCCGGGGGCCGGCCGGTGGCTGATCTGGTACGGCGCGCAGGTCCAGGTCTGCTCGCAGCCCAGCGCCAGGTAGGCCTCCATCAGCGCTCGGCCCGCCTCCCGCAGGTCGGGGTCCGCGCGCACCGTGTCGGGGTGACGCAGGTCCAGGCTGCCCACGTTGAGCGTGGTGCGCACCGTCACCCGGCCGCCGAGATCGACCAGCCTGCGGGCGAAGTCGAGCCCGGCACGGCCGTGGTACAGGCAGCCGTCGACGTGCGCCGACTCGATCGGCCGCAGCCGGGTCGCACCGACCGCCCTGGCCATGGCGAGGACCACGCGCATGGCCAGCGCCGACGCCGGACCGCCCGCGCCGTCGGCCAGGGCCTGGGCGTGGGCGTCCAGAGTCGGCGCGGCTGTCACGACGGTGCGACCGCCACCGTGTGCGTGGAGGTGTAGAACTCGGCGGCGGCCTTGCCCTGCTCGCGCGGGCCGAGGCTGGAGTCCTTCTCGCCGCCGAACGGCAGGTAGAAGTCCACCCCGGAGGTCGGCGCGTTCACCTTCACCAGCCCGGCCTCCAGCCGGCTCGACAGGTCCAGTGCGGCGCCGAGGTTCGAGGTGTAGACGGCGGCGGCCAGGCCGTAGCGGACCCCGTTGGCCAGCGCCAGCGCCGCCTCCGCGGAGTCCGCGGTCTGCAGCAGCGCGATGGGTCCGAACACCTCGTCGCAGGCCAGCAGGTGGTCGATGGGGGCGCCCTCGACGAGGGTGGGTTCCACGAAGTACCCGTCACCGTCGATGGCGTTTCCGCCGGCCAGGATCCGTCCGCCGGCGTCGACGGCCGAGGATGCGGCTGCGGTGACGCGGTCCCGTGCCGCGCCGTCGATCACCGGGCCCACCGACACGCCGGTGGTGGCCGGGTCGCCGACTCGTTGCGCCGCGAGGGCTGCCACCAGCGCGTCCCGCAGCGGTGCCGGGTCGCCGACCGCGATGATCCGCTTGGTCGCGGTGCACTTCTGGCCGGCGAATCCTGCCATGGCGGAGGCGATCTGGGTGGCGGCCGCCTCGAGATTGGCGTCCGGAAGCACGATGGCCGGGTTCTGCCCGCCCATCTCCGCCTGGACCGGAATGCCACGACCGGTCGCGGCGGCGGAAACGGCCCTGCCCGCGGACACCGATCCGGTGAAGGAGACCACGTCGGCGCCCTCCACCACGGCCTGCCCGGTGGCGGCGTCGCCGGGCAGCACGTGCAGCAGCCCGTCCGGCAGGTGCGGCGCGATGATCTCGGCGAGGCGCACCGCGCAGGCGGTGGCCTCGGGCGCCGGCTTGAGCAGCACCGCGTTGCCGAACGCCAGCGCCGGGGCCGCCTTCCACAGCGGGATCGCCAGCGGGAAGTTCCACGGCGTGATCAGGCCGGCGACCCCGCGGGGGCGGCGCACGGAGTAGAGCAGCCCCGACAACGACGGCGCGTGCAACTGCCCGATCGGGTCGAAGACCTGCTGGGCGTAGTAGCGCAGGATCGCCACCGAGCGGGCCACCTCGCCGCGGGACTCGCCGACCGGCTTGCCCACCTCGCGCACGGCCAGGTCGGTGAGTTCGTCCGCGGCGTCGGCCACGGCCTGGGCGGCGGCGGTCAGCGCGGCCGATCGGGCGGCGGCACCGGCGGCCCATTCCGGCTGGGCCTTCCGCGCGGCCTCGGCGGCGCGTTCCACGTCGGTGGGGGTGGCGTCGGCAACGGAGATGACGATGTCATCGGGGTGCTGCGGGGATCGGCTCTCGATCATGGGCGCTCCTTACGTATCGTTCCGATTCGGCCCCGGCTCGGCGCGGATCCAGCGGGTGTCACCGGGGCCCAGGTCCACCGTATCGACGGCCCGTTGTTGACCGAGCACCCGTTCCCTTGCTGATCGAGCACCAGTTCCCTTGTTGATCGGGCATCCGTTCCCTTGTTGATCGCGCACCCGTTCCCTTGCTGATCGAGCACCAGTTCTTGCCACCGAGCACCCGCTCCCTTGTTGATCGAGCACCAGTTCCTGCCACCGAGCACCCGTGATCTCAGGTGCTCGCCTCGAAAGACGGGTGCTCGATCGATACCGCTGAACGCAGGAACCCGCTCACAGCAGGAACCCCGCCGGGAACGGGTCAGTCGGGTCGAGCAGGTACTGCGCCGTGCCCGTCACCCAGGCCCGGCCGGTGATGGTGGGCAGCACCGCCGGGTACGGCCCGACCGTGCCGGTGCCGACCAGCCGGCCGACGAAGTGAGTGCCGATGAACGACTCGTTGACGAAGTCGGTGTCCAGGCCCAGCAGGCCGCGGGCGTGCAACTGCGCCATCCGCGCGCTGGTGCCCGTGCCGCACGGCGACCGGTCGAACCAGCCGGGATGGATCGCCATGGCATGCCGGGAGCGCGTCGCGTCCGAGCCCGGCGCGATCAGCGCGACGTGGTGGACACCGTGAATCGTGGCATCCTCCGGGTGCACCGGCTCGCCGCCGGCGTTGATCTCCGCCATGATCGCCAGGCCGGCCCGCAGCAGGTCGTCCTTCGCCGCCCGGTCGAACGGCAGGCCGATCTCGGCGAGCTCCACCGTGGCGTAGAAGTTCCCGCCGTAGGCCAGGTCGTATCGCACGCTTCCCAGGCCGGGTACGGCGACGGTGGCGTCCAGCGCCATCGAGAACGACGGCACGTTGCGGATGGTGACGGCGTCCGCGTGCCCGGCCGAGACCTGGACCTCGGCGACCACCAGCCCGGCCGGAGTGTCGAGCCGGATCGTGGTCACCGGATCCGTCACCGCCACCATGCCGGTCTCCACCAGAACCGTTGCCACCCCGATGGTTCCGTGCCCGCACATCGGCAGGCAGCCGGACACCTCGATGTACAGCACGCCGTAGTCGGCGTCCGGCCGGGTGGGTGGCTGCAGGATGGCGCCGGACATGGAGGCGTGCCCGCGCGGCTCGTACATCAGCAGCGTGCGCAGGTCGTCGGAGTTCGCCAGGAACCAGGCACGGCGCTCGGCCATGGTCGCCCCGGGCAGCACGCCGACGCCGCCGGTGATCACCCGGGTGGGCATGCCCTCGGTGTGCGAGTCGACGGCATGCAGCACCTTGCTCGATCGCATGGCCGGTGTCCGGTGCTCAGTTCAGACCGGCGGCCAACGCCGCCTCGGTGGCGGTGCGCACGACCGCCTCCTCCTCGGGCAGCAGCGGCTGGCGCGGCGGCCGGCACGGCCCGCCCCGCTGCCCGATCATCTCCATCGACATCTTGATCGCCTGGATGAACCCGGTCTTGGAGTCCCAGCGCAGCAGCGGGTGCATCTGCCGGTACAGCGGGACCGCGGTCTCGAGATCCCCCGCCATGCACGCCCGGTACAGCTGCATGGAGGCGACGGGGAATGCGTTGGCGTATCCGGCGATCCAGCCCTTGCCGCCGGCGATGGCGACCTCCAGGACCGTGTCGTCGGTGCCGATCATCGGGTCCAGACCCGGAGCCAGTTCGACGATCTCGTAGATGCGCCGCACGTCGCCGGAGAACTCCTTCACGGCGACGATCAGGCCCTCGTGGTACAGGGTGGCCAGCAGCGCCGGGGTCAGGTCGACCTTGGTGTCGATCGGGTTGTTGTAGGCGGACACCGGCAAGCCGGCCTTGGCGATCTCC
>JBIQML010000150.1:0-9025 GCA_044463405.1 Nakamurella lactea
GGCGTCGTCAACGCCTGTGACGATTTCATGGGCATCCGCGGTGACGGTCAACAATCCACCGAGGCCAAACGCAAAGCCCTCGAAGCCGCCTACACCGACGTCGTCACCGCCAACCTGACCGAATGGAACCAGAACCCCGAACTGCTCGGCTGGCTCGCCAGCCTCTGATCACTCCCGCAGGTTATGCGCAGCGATTCACCGGCGCCGAGGGCCCTACCAGCGCAAACACTCCGGAGCTGCGCATAACCCAGCGCTGCTCATAGGGGTCGGCGGTCTCGCCCGTTTTGGCCAACCTGGTGCTGCACTACGCGTTCGACGAGTTCCTGGCGCGGGAGTTCCCGGCCGTGAGCTTCGAGCGGTATGCAGACGACGCGGTGGTTCACTGTGCAACCGAACGGCAGGCCCACGAAGTGTGGGCCGCGCTGGCCGAGCGGCTGTCGAGTCTCGGGCTGCAACTGCATCCGGACAAGACTCGGATCGTGTACTGCAAGGACGGGCGGCGCCGCAGGGATTACCCGTGCACGTCGTTCACGTTCCTGGGGTACACGTTCCAGCCGCGCGGCGCGAAGACCCGCGACGAAGGCTGATGATTGCCTTCCTGCCCGCGGTCAGCGCAGCGGCACTGACCCGGATGAGCGGGATGCTGCGCCGCTGGCGGCTGCACCTGCGGACCGCGCGCACCCTGGACGACCTCGCCGACTGGCTCAACCCAGTCGTGCGGGGCTGGATGAACTACTACGGCCGGTTCCGCCGGTCGGCGTTGTTCCCCCTGCTCCAACGCATCAACTCCTACCTGATGCGCTGGGCCAGCAGGAAGTACAAGCGGCTGCGACCCTACAAGCGGTTCAAGGCATGGTGGTTCGGGCTCCTCGATCGAGAACCCGACCTGTTCGTGCACTGGCGCTGGGCTCGCACGTTCGCCGGCCTGAGATGAGAAGAGCGGAGTGACGGGAGACTGTCACGCTCCGTTCCGTGGGAGCCCGGGGGTGCAATTCCCCCGGGCCACCCGACACGTCCCGCGTGTCGGACTGTTCCGGGCCACTGCGAGGGTGTCCGGTGGCTGATCGCTGAGCGACGACGGCGGTGCCTATCGGCCCCGAACGGGCGCCATCGAGCGGGCGGGCCGCGGAGCAGTCGAGAAGGTGCCAATGCGCCTGCAGCGCCTCGCACCGCTGCCCCACTTTGCCAGCCCAATGCCGACGCAGAGCCCCGTGTGCAGGTGAGCTTTCGTACCGGGCCTTGGGGCATCCCACGCGGACGCGCATTGTGTTCCAACCCGCTCTGCGAAACAATCGAGGGGCTGCGGTGTCGGTGATCGAACGATCACGATTTGTTCGCGTGCGAGAACGTCGCTCGTACTTCAGCCCGCCTGAGGTGGAATGAGGACCGCATGCCGACCTTCGATTCGGCCCGAATGGGGCTCGATCTTACGCAGACGGAGGGAGCAGTCGAGTCGCGTCGCGCTACCGACGTCGACGCGCCAGCCTGGGTGGCTGCTCCCGTGACGCTCCGTACGTGCCGGGCGCTTAGGGGCGATTCAGGGCAGCACAAGGCGCAGCACACGCCCGCGGCGGATCGACGGTACGATGGTCATGTCCCGCCGGAGTTGCGCCGGTCATTGCAGCGCGATATCGCCTCCTCGACGACGGCACCTTCGCGGTTCGGCTTGCCGACCTCCCTGCGCCGATCCAGCGACCCAGAAGTAGGCGGGCCTGACACTGGGATCGCCGCTCAGCGACCTGGAAGCGTGCCGCATCCTGGCACGCTCGTTATCCGTCGCCTGCTCAACCCGGACGTTACCGTCGGCGATCAACCGATCGTGCAAGGGCTAATTCACGGGACGTACAGCCCGCTCGGCAATACCGCCGACCTGCATGTCAATCCAGGGCAGGGCGCCTTCACCGCGGCGGACATGCTCACGGTAGCCGAGGACCTCTACACCGCAATGGACGCGCGGTACAGGCAGGTTCCCGGGCCAGGGCTTCCCCCGTTCCCGGTGCCACCGCCCGTCGGGACATTTGTGCTGCACCCCACTGGCGCCGCGATCGTCAAGATCGTTATCGAACTGTTGGCAGCATCATTGGGGGGCACTTGGAGCACTATGAAGGCGGCACTCCTGCAGAAGAAGCGCAAACTCGGTGGCGGCGGGGGGCCGATGCCGCCCGACACCATCGACCCGTCGGTGGTGCCCGAACATGTCGCCTTTCTGGACTCGCTGCGCGGCACCAACGGTGTGTCGATCAGACCTCGACTTCCCAACAGCGGCCCGTACGGGCTTGACCCAGGCACTCAACAAGAGCGTGAGGCCGAGGCGGACCAGGACATGCTGGCTACCAGCGCTGAAGGGAACGCACGCTACGAGAAGTACAAGGGCGCGATCACTGCAGGGGTACCGGCGTCGCTGGACGTGTCGTTGACCCATCAGCAACTCCCCCAGATCATTGCCGTGTTGCGGAAGCGGGCGAACGGCTGATGTCTCTTCCATCCCCGGACGTCGTGGCCTTGACCGGGGGAGTCCTGGGTCGCGTTGATCGCCATCATGACCTCTCGCCCGCTGGCTTCAAGATTGGCGCCGGTCACCGAAGGTCGAACCACAATCAGGACGGTGCAGAGAACCGTGGTTCGTCACGATTGGAGAACGCTCTCGGCGTCCGTATGGGTCGTCCGGACCTGCGTTCCGGGACCGGGGCGTCCTACGGAACGAGGTAGACAGTGCCCGCGGGCTCAGCGTGCGGCTTGGAACGGATTAGTGCCACGACCGGTATCCACGCCGGCCAGGCTGGTCAACTCGAGGTGCGGTGGGGCGACGTCGACGGCAAGCCACAGTGAGCGCAGGCCGCACACGGATGGCGTTGCGCCGAGCCGCTACCAGCGCTGCGGCGGACGGTCCGACAGCGAGGACTCCACCAGGCGGGACAGGCCCTCCCGGATCACCCGGGCGCGGGCCTCGCCGACCCCGTCCACCGCCTGCAGGTCGCCCGCGGTGGCGGCCAGCACCCCCTGCAGCGATTCGAAGTGCATCGCCAGCCGGTCCAGCACCGCGGGGGGAACCCGGGGGATCCGCGCCAGCAGGCGATGCCCGCGGGAGCTGATGTGGGCATCCAGCGAATCGGTGGGAGTGTTGTAACCCAGTTCCCGCGCCAGCAACGACAGGTCCAGCAGATCCTGCCCGGCCAGTCCGTCCAGCCTGGCCACGATCGTCTCGACCGGGATCGGCTGGTCCTGCCCTACCGGCAGGTAGTCACGAACCATCAGCTCGCGCAGCCCTTCGGTGCCGGCCAGCAGCTCCTCGAGTTGCAGGCCCAGCAGCCGGCCGTCGGTGCCGAGTTCGACGACATTGTCGGTCAGCTCGTCGGCGAGGCGGCGCACCATCAGCAGCCGCTGCAGCACGGTCAGCGCGTCCCGCAGCGTGACGACGTCCTCGATCTCCGCGATGGACAGTGCCTGCGCCACCTCGTCCAGCCGGGCGCGATACCGGTGCAGCGTGGCCAGCGCCTGGTTCGCCCGCGCCAGGATGGTGGACGAGTCGGCAACCTCGTGCCGTTCGTCGCCGTGGTAGAGGCTGATCACGTTCATGGAGTGACTGACCGCGATCACCGGCCGGCCGGTCTGGACCGCCACCCGCTCGGCGGTGCGGTGCCGGGTGCCCGACTCGACCGTCGGGATGCCGGCGTCGGGCATCAGCTGGATGTTGGCGCCGAGGATCTGGCTGGCGTCCGCGGACAGCAGCACCGCGCCGTCCATCTTGGCCAGCTCGCGCAGCCGGGTGGGCGAGAATTCCACCTCCAGGCGGAACCCGCCGTCGCACAGGGCATCGACCTCGCGGTCGACGCCCAGCACGATCAGCGCACCGGTCCGTCCGGCCAGGATGCGCTCCAGCCCGGCGCGCAGCGGCGTGCCAGGCGCCACCATCGCCATGATCGATCGATGGGCGCGATCCGTGCCAGTCTCGTCCGTCACCGACGTCGGTTCCTGCCCTCCGTGGGTCCGCATCCGGCGGGGATGCCGGTCCGGCCGTCCGGGGCGACCAGGCGGCCAGTCTAGGGACCGCTCCGCCACCCGATCTGCAGACCCCTGGCGGGCGCTAGCCGGACCGGCCCTGAAGCATGCTCACCACGACACCGGACTCGTCGCCGAGGGCATGCATCGCCTCGGTCAGGTCGCCTGCCCGGCTGATCCGCATGCCCGACGGCGGGTCCCCGTGATCCCCGGGCGGGACGATCGCGTGGTCGAATCCCAGCCGGGCCGCCTCCGCCAACCGGCGGCCGACCCCGGGCACCGGTCGCACCTCGCCGGACAGCCCCAGCTCGCCGAGCACCACCAGCGAGGTGGACAGCGGGATCTCCCGCGCCGACGACCACACCGCCATGGCCAGCGCCAGGTCCGCGGCGGGCTCGGTGGTTCGCGCCCCGCCGACGGTGGCGGCCAGCACGTCGCGCCCGCCCACCGAGATGCCGGACCAACGCTGCACCACCGCCAGCGCCATGGAGACCCGAGCCGCGTCCAGGCCGGACACCGTGCGATGCCCGCCGCCGCCCGGCGGCCCGACCAGGGTCTGGATCTCCACCGGCATCGCCCGGCGGCCCTGCACCATCACGGTGGTGCAGGTGCCCGGCACCCCGGGGCGGCGGGCGGACAGGAACAGCCCGGACGGGTCCGTCATCGACTCGATGCCAGTGTCCGTCATCGCGAAGCATCCGACCTCGTCGGACGGCCCGAACCGGTTCTTCACCCCGCGAATCATCCGCAGCGTGGAGTGCCGGTCGCCCTCGAAGTGCAGCACCACGTCCACCAGGTGCTCCAGCACCCGGGGGCCGGCGACCGATCCGTCCTTGGTGACGTGGCCGACCAGCACGCAGGCGATGCCGCGCTGCTTGGCGGCGGCCGTCAGTGCCGCCGCGACCGCCCGCACCTGGGAGACCCCGCCGGTCGATCCCTCCACCCCGGCATCCGCGATGGTCTGCACGGAGTCCGCGACCAGCAGCCGGGGCTGCACCTGCTCGATGTGCGACACCACCGCGGACAACTCGGTCTCCGCCGCCAGGTAGAGGTCCGGATGCACCGCACCCAGCCGCTCAGCCCTGGACCGCACCTGGGCCGCGGTCTCCTCACCGGTGACGATCAGCACCCGGCCGTGCCCGGCCGCCGCCCAGCATTGCGAGGCGGCCAGCAGCAGGGTGGACTTGCCCACCCCGGGCTCGCCCGCCAGCAGCACCACACCGCCGGGTGCCAGGCCACCGCCGAGCACCCGATCCAGCTCCGGCACGCCGCTCGGTCGGAGGGTGGCCGCCGTGGCGTCGACGTCCCGCAGCCGCAGCGCCGGACCGGCCGGGGCGCCGGCGCTGACCCGCCGCAACCCCATCGGCGGCGCGTCCCGCTCGGCCAGCGAGCCCCATGTCTGGCACTGCGGGCAGCGCCCCGCCCACTTCGGGGTGACGTGCCCGCACTCGGCGCAGTGGAAGGAGCTATGCGGACGTCTGGAACCGGTCGAGGTGCGCATGGCCGCACGGTAGCGGCGGCCACCGACATCCGGCGGCCACCGACATCAGGCGCGGATTCCGGCTACAGGCGGCCGCGGGGGATACGCCCGGCCGGCGAAGGACCAGCGCAGGACCGGCGAAGGACCGGCGAAGGGCCAGTGGCGCGCTGCTGGCCGGGGCGCCGCCGACCGCCGACGGATCAGCCGGTGATGGCGGGGGTGTTGTGCGCTGTGCCGGTGTAGAAGGGCGGGGGAGCCGTCGGTCGCTCCTCGGCGGGCGAGCTCGTGGTGGGGGCGGGCTGGTTGGTGCTCGGCGCCTCCGACGCCTCGGTGTCCCACAGGTTCGGGGCCTCCGATGGGTAGATATCGGTGGTGGCCCGCCCGGAGGCCCGCTGCTCGGGGATCTCGATCGGCACGTTGAGCTGCAGGTCGCCGGCATGCGCGAAGGAGAACGTCATGGGAACCGAGATGCCGTAGCGAAGGGCGCGTGTCAGGTCGGTGACGGTCGCGGTGATCTTGGCGTCGGAGCCGCCGATCTGGATGACGGACTGGCCCGGGACGGTGGCGGTGCCGCTGATGGTGACCGTGCCGGCATCGGTGGTGATGCCGGTCAGGGTGTCCGGGGTGTCCGAGTCGTTGCTGACCCACAGCATCAGCGGCGCCTTCGAGCCCTTCGGGTAGTCGGCGCCGTCCGGGGTGGCCAGCAGTGCGTTCATCACGCCGACCTCTCCGACGGTGCCCTGGGCCCCGTCCAGGTTGGCGATCTGGTCCGCGGTCTGGGCGATCTGCCCGGCCGCGCAGCCGGCCAGCACGCCGACCCCCAGCGCCGCCACGGCGACGGCACCGGCCATGCGGCGCAGCAACGGCGCGCTCGTCATGCCGCGGTGCGGCCGGGCGGTGCGGAACACGGGCAGTCCCTTCGATGGGCCGGTGAACGGGTCAGGGAACAGATTAGCCGCCGAGGTCCCTGGCACGCGCGCCGGGCACGCCCGTGGTCGTTCGTGTCACGCGGATGGCTCGGGCCGGTGGGTGTCCGGCCTGTCTGCTATGACCTTCCGCAGGACCTGCAATGCACGTCGAACCGCGTTTGTCAAGTTGCCGGATGCCCTCTGACCTGCGAGAACGGGTTGAGTAAATGGTTACGATGTGGTAATGTAGGCGTAGCGAAAGGGGCACCTGACTGATGTCTTTCAAGGTTGGCGAAACCGTCGTTTACCCCCATCACGGGGCCGCACTGATCGAGGCCACCGAGACCCGTACCGTCCGAGGCGAGGAGAAGCTGTACCTCGTGCTCAAGGTCGCCCAGGGCGACCTGACGGTGAAGGTACCGGCCGAGAACGCCGAGATCGTGGGTGTGCGCGATGTGGTGGACCGGGTCGGACTGGACCACGTCTTCGAGGTGCTGCGGGCTCCGCACACCGAGGAGCCGACCAACTGGTCCCGCCGGTACAAGGCCAACCTGGAGAAGCTCGCCTCCGGTGACGTGAACAAGGTCGCCGAGGTGGTCCGCGACCTGTGGCGTCGCGACCGGGAGCGTGGCCTGTCGGCCGGCGAGAAGCGCATGCTGGCCAAGGCCCGCCAGATCCTGGTCTCCGAGTTGGCGCTCGCCGAGGGCACCAACGAGGACAAGGCCGAGGGGATCCTCGACGAGGTCCTCGCCTCCGCCACCGCCGCCTGAGCCGGTCCCACCCCAGAGTCCGCGTCACCGCCCATGACGGTCGTCGCGCTGGTTCCCGCCGCCGGTCGTGGTGAGCGGCTGGGCGCGTCGGTGCCCAAGGCCTTCGTCACCGTCGGCGGCGTCACCCTGCTGGAACATGCGGTCCGTGCGCTGGCCGGGGCCGGCGTCGACCGCATCGTGGTGGCCGTGTCGGCCGACCGCATCGCCTCCACCCGGAGCCTGCTGGGGACGGCGGTGACGGTCCCCTCCGGCCCCCCCGCGGGCGTGCCGGTGACGGTCGTGCCGGGCGGGGCCGATCGCGTCGCGTCGGTGGCAGCGGCGCTGCAGGAGGCCCTGCGCGACGTGCCGCCGGGAGCCGAACCGGTCCTGCTGGTGCACGATGCCGCGCGCGCCTTCCAGCCGCCCAGCGTCATCCGGTCCGTGGTGGACGCGGTCCGCGGGGGCGCCGGCGCGGTGGTCCCGGCGCTGGCCGTGGTGGACACCATCCGGCGGGTCGACGGCGCCGCCGAGCGGTCGGCCGGCCTGGTCGACCGGGCTGCGCTGCGCATCATGCAGACCCCGCAGGGCTTCACCGCGAGCGTGCTGCGGCGGGCGCACGAGCACGCCGCCGCCGCGGGGCAGGGCGGCACCGACGACGCCGCGCTGGCCGAGGCGGTGGGGGAGCAGGTGACGTTCGTGCCGGGGGATCGCGCAGGGTTCAAGGTCACCACGCCGGCGGACCTCGCCGAGGCCCGCCGGCTGATCGGCGCCATGCCCCGGGTCGGTAGCGGGCTGGACGTGCATCCGATCGCCGCCGGCCGGCCCTGCCGCATCGCCGGATTGGAGTTCCCCGGTGTCGACGGCTGTGCCGGACACTCCGACGGCGACGTCGCCGCGCACGCGCTGGCCGACGCGCTGCTGGGCGCGGCCGGGCTCGGTGACCTGGGCGAGGTGTTCGGCACGGACCGGCCGGAATGGGCCGGTGCCGCCGGGGTGGACCTGCTGGCCGAGGTGGCGCGGCGCCTCGCCGATGCCGGGCTGCAGATCGTCAACGGCTCCGTGCAGGTGGTGGCCAACACCCCCAAGATCGGGCCGCGCCGGGCGGAGGCGCAGCGCGTGCTGTCGGCGGCGATCGGTGCGCCGGTGACGGTGTCCGGCACCACCACCGACGGGCTGGGGCTGACCGGCCGTGGCGAGGGCAGGGCCGCGATCGCGACCGCGCTCGTGCTGCACTGATCAGCGCCGCAGGTCGTCCTCGATCTCCCAGCGGCGGGTGACCACGAACCCGCTGAGCAGCAGCACCACCAGCACCGCCATCAGCCCGATCAGCGGCACCGTCCAGCCACCCGAGATGTCGTGCAGGAAGCCGAATCCGACCGGCCCGATGGAGGCCAACAGGTACCCGGCTGACTGGCTGAACGCCGACAGCGCGGTGGTGCCCTGCGGCGTCCGGGATCGTAACGCCATCAACGTCAACGCCATCGGGAACGCCCCGCAGCCGGCGCCGATCAGCACCGCCAGCAGCCACGTCACCGACGTGGGGGTCACGATCAGGCCGAGGTAACCCAGGGTGAAGCACACCGGCAGGACGACCACCAGGATGGCCGGCCGGCGCAACCTGCCCAGCAGGGCAGGGACGACGGCGGAGATGGGGATGTCGACGGCGGTGACGATCGCCACGGAGGCGGCCGCGGCCTCGTCGGACAGGCCGGCGTCGGACAGGATGGACGGCAGCCAGCCGAAGATCACGTACGCCTGCAGCGACTGGCTGCCGAAGAACAGCGCCATGGCCCAGGCCCGCCGGGACCGGACCATCGCCAGGATCCCGATACTTCGCGGGGCACCGGGCCGCTCGGCGGTGCCGGCCCTCGGGTATCGCACCGCCGCCG
>JBIQML010000151.1:0-8999 GCA_044463405.1 Nakamurella lactea
GCGAGAAGATCTTGCTGCCCGGCGACTTGTCGCTGCCCATCTGCCGGTACCAGCCCACCCCACCCGAGACGATCCCGGGCACCGAAGCGATCGTCTCGACGTTGTTGACCACCGTCGGGCTGGCGTACAGGCCGGCCACCGCGGGGAACGGCGGCTTGAGCCGCGGCTGCCCGCTGCGGCCCTCCAGTGAGTCCAGCAGCGCCGTCTCCTCGCCACACTCGTAGGCTCCCGCACCGGCGTGCACCACGATGTCCAGGTCGTAGCCGCTGCCCAGGATGTCCCGCCCCAGCAAATTGTTGGCGTAGGCCTCGCGCACCGCGGCGGCCACCCGGCGAATCGGGTGCAGCAACTCGCCGCGGATGTAGATCGCGCAGTAGTGTGCGCGGATCGCATACGAGGTGATGATGGCGCCTTCGATGAGCAGGTGTGGGTCGGCCATCATCAGCGGGATGTCCTTGCAGGTGCCGGGCTCGCTCTCGTCGGCGTTGACCACCAGGTACCGCGGCTTGTCGGCCAGCGGCGGCAGGAACGACCACTTCAGCCCGGTGGGGAAGCCGGCGCCGCCCCGGCCGCGCAGCCCGGAGCCCTTCACGAGTTCGACCAGCTGCTCGGGGACCGCGGTCAGCGCGGCGCGCAACGCCGAGTAACCGCCGAGGCGCTGGTAGGACTCCAGCAGCCACGACCGCGATACGTTCCAGTTCCGGGTCAGGACGGGAGTTAGCGGATCGACGCCGGCCGAGCCCATCCGCGCCGCAGATCCGAAATCGGGGGACGACGTCGTGCCCGCCGCCTGCAGGTCCGGGAATGCCAGAGCGCGCTCAGGCATGGCGGGCGCTGCCCAGCCGCGTTCGGCGGCCAGGTTGACGCCCCGCAGGGTCTCGGGCGTGGCCGAAGGACGATTCAGGTCCTCTTCGCGGCCCTCGTCCCACAAACCTGCCAGCTGGCGCTCGGCAGCCTTGAAGCCTCGGGGCGGCGCACCCCGCGTGGGATCCGGTGGCTCTCCGCGTTGTAGCGCGGAGACGAGTTGCACCGCTGAATCGGGGGTCTGGTGGTCGAACAGCTCGTAGTCCACCGTCACGACCGGCCCGTGATCGCAAGCAGCCAGACATTCCACGTGCTCCAGCGTGACCGAGCCCGGCGCGCCCGGTTCTCCCGCAGTTTCCTCGTGACCGACGCCCAGGTGGTCACGCAGCCTGGTGTAGATCTTGTCGCCACCCAGGGCCGCGCACATCGTGTTGGTGCACACGCTGACCAGATGTTCGCCACACGGCTGCCGCTTGAACATCGAGTAGTAGGTGGCGGCAGCATTGGCCTGGGCTTCGGACAATCCCAGGAGATCTGCACAGAACAGCAATCCGTCCCGCGAGAGGAAGCCCTCTATGGACTGCATCAGGTGCAGCAGCGGCAGCAGCGCGCTGCGCGGGTGCGGGTAACGCGCGATGATCGCGGCCGCTTGCCGTCGGGTCTCGTCATCGAAGTCTCGGCCGGTGGTGACATATTGAGGCACCGGTGACCGCGGCAGCGGGGTCGGACGGCCACCCTGCCCGTAAAAGGCCGTGGTTCGCTCACCATGCGCCGTACGGGTTGCCACCATGGTGGCGTTCGGATCGCCCATCGGCTCACCGGCGGCCCGTACACGTGGACGCCGAATCACCTGTCGACACCTCCGAGTACCGGATCGATCGAGGCCACGCAGGCGACAACGTCTGCCACCATTCCGCCCTCGCACATGGCTGATACGGCCTGCAAGTTCACAAAACTCGGGTCACGCAGATGTACTCGCCAGGGCCGGGTGCCACCGGCCGACACGACGTGCGCGCCGAGTTCGCCGCGGGGACCCTCGACGGGCGCATACGCCTCACCGGCGGGAACCCTGAAACCCTCGGTCAGCAGCTTGAAATGGTGGATGAGCGCCTCCATCGACTCGCCCATGATGTGACGGATGTGATCCAACGAGTTGCCAGTACCATCCGCGCCCACCGACAGCCGCGCCGTCCACCCAATCTTCTTGTCTTCGACCATCACCGGCCCCGGTTCGGCGGCCAATCTCTCGCGACACTGTCGAATGATCTTGAGGGATTCATACATCTCGGCGACCCGAAGCCGGAAGCGGTCGTAGCAATCGGCGCCCGCAAGTGTCGGTACATCGAAATCGTAGGTCTCGTACCCGCAGTACGGCATGGTCTTGCGCAAGTCCCAGGCGAGGCCGGCAGAACGCAGAATCGGCCCTGTGACGCCGAGTTGCACGCAGGCCTGCAACGGCAACGTGCCGATGCCTTGCAACCGCGCCTTCCAGATCGGCTGCCCGGTCAACAGGCGGTCGTACTCGGGCAACCGCTTGTCCATGACCTTGACGAAGTAGTCCAGCCGTTCCGACCAACCGTCCGGCATGTCCTGGACGACGCCACCCGGCCGGATGAAGCCCTGGTTCATCCGCAGACCCGTGATCAGCTCCATCAGGTGCAGGGCTTCCTCGCGATCCCGAAAACCCATCGTCATGCCGGTCAGCGCGCCGACCTCCATACCGCCGGTACCGATCGCCACCAGGTGCGAGGAGATCCGCGTGATCTCCATCAGTAGCACCCGCATGATTTGCGCACGACGCGGGACCTGAATTCCGAGCAGGCGCTCGACCGCGAGGCTGTATGTGGTCTCGTTGAACGAGGGCGAGAGGTAGTCCGCCCGTGTCAGGAATTGCACTGCTTGCGTGAACGTCCGGAACTCGCACGACTTCTCGATGCCGGTGTGCAGGTAACCGATCACTGCACGGGCCTGCACCACCGCCTCTCCCTCGATCTCCAGGACCAACCGGAGCACGCCGTGCGTGGAAGGGTGCTGCGGACCCATATTGAGGATGATCCGACCGTTGTCCGCAATCTCGGTGTCGGCGAGCGCCGGGTCCCAATCGGCGCCCGTCACGGTGAACTCGTCGGGATCGGCCGTGGTCGTCATGGACGTGCCCATCTCGGAGCCCGGGCCGGTGGCGGCGCCCGAGGGACCTTCGATGCGTGGAGTTTCCGTCATGCCGACGGTCCCGTTCGATCAACTGCCGCTGCTTGCCACCGGACCCCGGCGCAAATCCGGCCGTCCCGAACGACCCCCAGCGCCGGGCCCGTGCCCGGGGCCGAGGGAGCGCTTCGGGCATGTACGCGGTCGTGAATGTTCGTCATCCGACGTTCGCCTCCGGCCGTCCCACCGGCATCGTGCGCCTCCCCCGGGAGTACTTCACCGAGGACGCCACCAACTCGGTGCGCACGCCTGCCTTCTCGGCCGCACGCACCGGGCCCAGCGGCTCGTCCATGATCTTCTGATGCAACTTCAAGATCGAGTCGATGAGCATCTCCGGTCGCGGTGGACAACCGGGCAGATAGATGTCGACTGGAACGACGTGGTCCACGCCCTGCACGATCGCATAATTGTTGAACATCCCACCCGAAGAGGCACAGACGCCCATGGCTATGACCCATTTCGGTTCGGGCATCTGATCGTAGATTTGCCGTAGGACAGGTGCCATCTTCTGACTCACCCGACCGGCCACGATCATCAGGTCTGCCTGTCGCGGAGACGCGCGAAACACCTCCATCCCGAACCGCCCGAGATCGAAGCGAGGCGCTCCCGTCGACATCATCTCGATGGCGCAACAGGCCAGACCGAAGGTGGCCGGCCACAGCGACGCCTTACGTGTCCAGTTGACTAATTTTTCGACGGTGGTCACCAGAACGCCGCCCGGAAGCTTCTCTTCCAACGCCACGGTGTCCTCCTTGCAACATGCTCTTCGCATGTTCGAGGTCAGCGGTCATCACCGCAAGGCCCCGGTCGGATTCTCCTACTGCGTTCTCTTACCGCTTGCCCCGATCGCCACCGCTCTCACCGCCATCGGCGAGCCCATGGCCGCTGCCAGCGGTCGCCCGGGACCTCGCGCCGACTGGGTGTGCCCTGGCGGCCAAAAAAAGCTCACACAGACAGCATCATGCCGCGCATCAATATTCACAAGATGAAATCGGAAATTCATTCGTTCGTCGCTGGTCGTCCCTGCAGCGCGAACGATCGCCCGGTCGGCGTTGTTCGACACGGCGGAGGCGCCGCCGCAGCGCTAGCGTGGGATTGTCGAGGTCGAACGGGACGGGTTGCGATGATGTACGACAGGTCCGGAGCAGGTGGCCACCCCACCATCAGCGTGTGGAACGATGCGATCCACCGGCTCCATCGATTCGGTGGCTCCCGGCGCGACGGCTCCATGCACGCCGTGCCGCGGCAACCGCGCCACGGCGGGACGCTCGCGCCATGAATCCAGCGGCTGGGAGCCACGACGCATCGATGCCAGACCAGGCGGTGTGCGACGACTACCCGCACCGGGTACTCAGGAACCGGCCGGTGACGCCGGTCATCCGGGAGCTATTGCTGGCACCGGAGCAGGCCGCCATGCGGTATCAGGCCGGCCAGTACGTGTTGCTCGGTGATTGTGACTACCGGATTGCCCCGCGCTCGTACTCGGTGGCGAACGCGCCGCGGCCGGACGGGCAGATCAGCCTGTTGGTCACCCGCGTCGAAGGCGGCGCGGCGAGCTGCTGGGTCCATGAAGAACTGCGGGAGGGCGCACGCGTCACGCTCGAAGGCCCGTACGGGACGTTTACCGCCGATCCGGGCCGTAGCGGCCCGGTCCTGTTGCTGGCGGCCGGATCCGGGCTCGCCCCGGCCCGGGCTTTGGCGGAGGCATTCCTGGCCGAGAGAATCACCCGACGGGCGGTGACGTTGTTCTTCTCCGCGCGCACCCGCGCGGACACCATCGATCACGCGCGGCTGGCGAGGTGGGCCCGAACGCGCCGCGATTTCCATTACCTTCTCACGCTCACGCGCGATCCGGAAGGGACACGCCACGCCCGGATCCCGGCGTTGCTTCCGACCGCGCTGAGCGACCTGTCCGGGTGGGAGGTGTACACGTCCGGGCCACCCGGGTTCGTGATCGCTTGTGACGAGGCGGCCCGGGACCTGGGCGCGGAGCCTGCCATGGTGCACACCGAGGAGTTCTTCAGCGAGCCGCAACCCTGGACCGGCCGCGCCCCGGTCCGCGACGAGCCGAGCCGGTGAGCGATGGAACAGCCCCGCATCTACACCAAACTCGGTGACGACGGCAGCACCGGCCTGCTCTTCGGCGGCCGCACGACCAAAGCCGACCCGCTCATCGATGCCGTCGGCACGCTGGACGAGACCGTAGCTGCCCTGGGCCTGGCCCGCGCCAGCGGTCCCGAGCCGGACATGGCCGCCAGCATCCTGCACGTGCAGCGGGACCTGTTCGTGGCCGCCGCCGACCTCGCCGCCAATCCCCACAACCGCGACCGGCTGGTCCCGGAAGTGTCGCTGGTGACGCCGACGATGGTGGACCGGGTCGAACGCGAGATCGACCGGCTGATCGCCGCGCGGCCACTGCGACCGGTATTCGTGGTCCCCGGCGTGAATCCAATCTCCGCTGCGCTGGATCTGGCCCGCACGGTCGTCCGTCGTGCCGAACGGCGTCTGGTGGGATATCAAGCCGCAGACCCGGCGAGTCCGGTCAACCACGACATACTGACCTACCTCAACCGGGTTTCGGACCTGCTGTACGTGCTGGCCCGGCACGCTGCCGGAGCCGACGAGGAACCCGCCAGCCACATCGAGGCTGGCGAGGCATGACGCGACGAGCGCACGATGATCAGGAAGGACGGGACGTGACATGACGAGCGAGGTTCTGACCGCTGAGACGCTCGCCGGGCTACGCGATCTGGCGGCCCAGCTTCGGGTCGATTCGATCCTGGCGAGCACCGCGGCCGGCTCGGGGCATCCCAGTTCGTCGATGTCGGCAGCCGATCTCATGGCGGTGCTGCTCAGCCGGCATCTTCGCTACGACTGGTCACGCCCCCACGACGCGCGAAACGACCATCTGATCTTCTCCAAGGGACACGCATCGCCCCTGCTGTACTCGATGTTCGTCGCTGCGGGCGCCATCAGCCGCGACGAGTTTCTTACCGAGTATCGCCGGGCCGGATCGCGACTGCAGGGGCACCCAACGCCGGTGCTGCCGTGGGTTGACGTGGCGACCGGGTCCCTCGGGCAAGGCCTGCCCTACGGCGTCGGGATCGCCCTGGCCGGCCGGCGCCTGGAGCACCTGCCCTACCAGGTGTGGGTGCTCTGCGGTGACGGCGAACTCGCCGAGGGCTCGATCTGGGAGGCGCTGGACAAGGCGGCCCATTACGGGCTGAGCAACCTCACCGCGATCGTGGACGTGAACCGACTCGGGCAACGCGGGCCGACCGAGTTCGGTTGGGATATAGCGGCATACGCCGCGCGGGTGGAGGCGTTCGGCTGCCGCGCCGTGAGCATTGATGGGCATGACATGGGCGAGATCGACGGCGCGCTCACCGACGCACGCGACGCCCCCCAGCCGACGGTCCTGCTGGCCAGGACCATCAAAGGTGCCGGATTCAGCGAGATCGCGGACAAGGAGGGGTGGCACGGACGGGCGCTCCCGGAGGACGCAGCCCAGCGAGCGGTGGCAGAGTTGGGCGGACGCCGATCACTTGTCGTCACCGCACATCCCGTGCCGGACGGACCCACGGCACCTGACCGCTCCCGTGGCAATCGCCCGCTGACGCTACCGACCTACCAGCCCGGGAACAAGGTCGCCACCCGCCGGGCGTTCGGCGACGCGCTGGCAGCATTGGGCGCCGCCTTCGATGACGTGGTCTGCCTGGACGGTGAGGTCAGCAACTCCACCTACACTCAGCAGTTCGCGACGGCATTCCCCGACCGCTTCTTTGAGATCTACATTGCCGAACAGCAACTGGCGGCTGCCGCAGTGGGCCTGGCGGTTCGTGGATACCGGCCGTTTGCCGCAACCTTCGCCGCGTTCTGGTCGCGGGCCTTCGATTTCATCCGGATGGCCGGTATCTCGCGCGCCAACATCCGGTTGTGCGGCTCACACGCAGGCACCGAGATCGGCGCCGACGGACCGTCACAGATGGCCCTGGAGGATCTGGCTGCGATGCGTGCCATCCCTGGTTCGACGGTGCTCTACCCGTCCGACCCGAATTGCACCGCCCAGCTGGTCGCCGAGATGGCTGATACGCCGGGGATCGTCTACCTGCGCACCACCCGCGGTGCGTACCCAGTGCTGTACGGCGACGACGAGACCTTCGCCGTCGGCGGATCGAAGCTACTTCGCGAATCCGCGCACGATCAGCTCACCATGATCGGGGCCGGGGTGACGGTGCACCAGTGCCTCGAGGCAGCCGATCAGTTGGCAGCGGAGGGCATCGGTGCTCGCGTCATCGATCTGTATTCGATCAAACCGGTCGACACCGCAGCCCTTCTCGCTGCCGCCGAACAGACGGCGGGCCGATTGCTCGTGGTGGAGGACCACTACCCGCAGGGCGGGATTCGCAGCGCGGTGCTCGAAGCCCTCGCCGACACCGGGCACGTACCGCACGTCGCCGGCCTGGCGGTCGCTGCCGTGCCAGGTTCGGGCAGCCCCGCCGAAGTGATGGATGCCGCGGGCATCACCGCTCCCCACATCATGACCGCCGCTCGACGGCTGCTGAAGGATGCATGAGCCACGATCTCCCGGAAAAGTAGGCCCTCGCAGGCTCGTGCTCACGCACGCACAGGTCATCGCCGTCCGGAACGACGTGGACCCGCACCGGCTGCTCGGCAACCCTTACCTGGAGCGGGTGCTGGGCCGGTAACCGGACACCGGCGCGCGCGCCGGCTGGACACCGGGCCTCCGATCGCGTTACCGTCACAGGCCGCCCTGCCGGCGGAACCCACCCGACATGTCCAGCGCATTGATACCCGTTTCGGGAACGAAACCGCTGATCGTGACGTTGGTGATTGTGACGCCGCCGGTGGCGGCGGGTAGGCACCCGGTGACGGGTCCACTGGTCCGAGGCGGCGCCACCGTGTCGGGCAGGCGACATCAGGAGGAACCACCATGGCAGACCGCGTCCTGCGCGGCAGCCGGCTCGGGGCGACCAGCTACGAGGCGGACCGCAACCACGATCTCGCTCCCCGGCGCACGGCTACCTACCTGTGCCCGCGGGAGCACGAATTCACCGTCCCGATGGCGGACGACGCCGAGGTCCCCGCGGTGTGGGACTGCCGGATGCACGGCCTGGAGTCCACGCTGGTCGACGGGTCGGTTCCGGAGGCCAAGGCGCTCAAGCCGCCGCGCACGCATTGGGACATGCTGCTGGAGCGGCGCTCCATCGACGAGCTCGAGGAGATCCTCAACGAGCGGCTGGCCGAGTTGAAGGCCCGGCGCACCGCGTCGTAACCGTCCCAGCGCACCTGCTCAACCACCGGCGCCGCCTCGCTCATCAGCGGGGCGGCGCTGTTGCGTCCATCGTTCCGGCGGCGATGGCGCGGACAGTCAGCGCTTCCGACTCGGAAGAGCCTGAAAATTAGCCTTCAGATTCGTGCCTGGACCGCGTGACAACGCTCTGACCTGGGCAGATCTGGGAGCGACGGGCCTCTGGCAGTTTCTCGGGGCAGGATTTCAGGGCGGTGGCCGTCGGCCGCCGCTCCGGCGACTGTCCACCTGTCCGATTTCCATGCACAATCTGACGCGCGTTCCGGCGGCGAGCGGGCCCAAGGGCCACCGTGCAGGGATGAGCAGGGAGATTTCCGAGCTTCTGGACCTGTCGGCGGGGGCGCTCAGCCGGCGCAGGTATCCAGAGTTGGCCACCCAGTTCGACCACCTGGTGCGTCAGGGCGAATTCGTCGCCGCCTTGCCGGGTGTCTACGTTCACCGGGACCTTGCCGGGGACTGGCGGACCCTGGTCAGGGCCGTCAGCGAGTGGGACCGGCGGGCAGTGATCGTGGGCGAGGCCGCCGCGGCGTCCACATTCTGGCCTGAACTGACACCGCGCACCGTGACCGTGGCAGGACGGCGCTCAAGCTTCCGACGCCCCGGAATCACGTTCGGGCGCCGCGTCGTGCCGCCCGAACTCGTCGTGGAGATCGGCGGC
>JBIQML010000152.1:0-8946 GCA_044463405.1 Nakamurella lactea
GGAGCGCGCCACCTATCGCCTGCTGGGGGACGAGCCACCGGCAGCAGATCGCTGACGGTCACGACACCGGCGCCCGCGGCATCGGATGGGCGGAGGCCTCCGCCGCGACTCGCTGCCCGCTGAGGAACGGTGCCTGACGCCGGTGGACGCGCGGTATCCCCGGCGGCAGGTCAGGTGCGCTCGCCCGTTCCGCGGGTGCGCGAACCCCTGTCATCGCTGTCGTCACTGTCGTCACTGTCGTCACTGTCGCGACCGTCGTCACCCTCGTCGGCCGGTCCGAAGGTGCCACGGGCAACACGCCGGGCGCGACCCTCCGCGACGGCGCCCTCCAGCGCGACGCCGAAGCGGCCCGGCCCCCAGTACCGGGCACCGACGAGGCGCGCGAGGTCACCGCGCTTGATCGCGCCGTGTTCCTCCAGCGCTCTGCCGATGACATCGATCTCGCGGTCCAGCGCCTGCTCGTGCGCCTCCGGCGACGCCCTTCCACCGGTCCACAGCGGCGCCAGTCCCGTCCCCGGCCCGGGCCGCCACTGCCGAAGGCCCCGCTGACCTGCCCGGCGGCGCTCCACCCTGTTCCGGATGCGCTCCGCCCGCTCGGCAGCTTCCCGCGCACGCCGGCGCTCCGACTCCGCTTGCCGTTCGGAGGATCTGGAGCGCGATTCCCGTTCCTCGCGCAACTCCTCGGCCGCCGCCTCATGGTCGGCGACCGCGATGCGCTCCTGCGCAGCCCGCGCTCGTTGCTCGGCGGCGGCCGCCCGCCCATCGTGCTGTTGCGCACCGTGCGTATCGCCCGCCGCCCGCGCATCCTGTCCGGCGGCGCGCATCTCGTAAACCTCGGCCCATGCCCGGTGTGCCGCGGCGCGCGCCCTGGCGACCCCGGCAGGCACGGCGCCGTCCGGCCGCGCTGGCTTGGCGTCGTTCCTCGGGTCGTTCCCGGGGTCGTTCTCAGCGTGGCCCTCGGGATCGTTCTCGGACCCGCGATGGTCCGGCCCGGCACCGTTGCCGGCGGGGCCGGCCGCGTCGTCACCGGCGACCCGCCACGACGAGGGCGATCCGTCGCCCCCGGGCGCCGCCGACGATTCCACGACCTCCGCCATGGCGAGTTGCTCCCTGGCGCGCGCCCGCGCGGCGGCGGCCTCGGCACGGGCGCTGTGTCGCGCTGCCTGCTCCTCGTCGTCGCTGGACAGCGCGGATGCCTGCTCGATCAGGCATCGCGCCCGCTGGTCGGCGGCCTCGGCGCGCCAGAGCGCTCCGGGCCGGTCCGGGTCGGTCATCTCGTCACCCGCGATCGCCTGCTGCTCGAGCTCCTGGGCGCGCAATTCCTCGACCTCGGCAAGGGTTTCGGCCGCCGTGACCCGATCCGCGCTGTCCGGCTCGCCGGCGGCCGCCGCCTCCCGCGCCTGGGCACGGCACTCGGCAGCCCGGGCCCTGGCGCGCTCGGCGGCCTCGCGGCACTCGGACGCGCGGGTACGTGCCCGTTCGACGGCTGACTCCCGGCCCGCAGCGCCATCTGTGCCGCCAGCGACCGCGTGCTGCTCGTCCTGCCCGCCCGCCGACCCGTCCTCCTGCTCCGCGTCGGCGGCCGTCAACGGCTGCGCGATCGATTCCAGGCTGGCCTGCTCCGCCTTGACGCCGAAGAGGATCTCGGTGATGCCGCCCAGCGCCATCACGGCGGCGCCGATGAAGAACGCGACCATCACCAGTGACCGGTCCCCGGATCCGATCAGCTGCCCGAACAGCAGCGGTCCGGCGATGCCCCCGACGGCGGTGCCCACCGCATAGAAGAACGCGATGGCCAGCGCGCGGGTCTCCATCGGGAAGATCTCGCTGACCGTGAGGTAGGCCGCGCTGGCACCGGCGGATGCCAGGAAGAAGGTGACCACGATCAGGATGATCAGCAGCCATTCGCCTCCGGCGGCATTCAGGAAGACCAGGCCGAGCGGGATCGTCACCAGGGCCGAGCCCAGGTACGTGCCCGAGATCATCGGCTTGCGGCCGACGGTGTCGAACAGCCGCCCCAGCACGAGCGGCCCCAGGAGGTTACCGACGGCATAGATGATCACGAAGATGGGCACGAAACCCGAAGCGACGCCGTAGAAGTCGCTGAAGAGCGTGCCGAGGTTGAAGGTGATGCCGTTGTAGATGAAGGCCTGTCCGACGAACAGCGCAATGCCGAGGACCGCTCGCTTGGGATACAGCGAGAATGCGGTGTGCGCGATGCTGCGGAACGGGATGCTCTTCCGCTGCCGGACGGTGAGTTCCTCCTGCACGCCGTCGAGGCGTTCCCCGGTCTCGGCGGCGACGTCGTCCTCGATCGAGTCGACGATCCGCTCGGCCTCCTCCTCCCGGCCGTGGATGAAGAGCCACCGCGGGCTCTCCGGCACGTGGCGCCGCACCAGCAGGATCGACAGACCCAGCACCACGCCGATGCCGAAGGCCAACCGCCACCCCAGCCATCCGGGGAACCATGACTCGTTCAGGAAGGCCAGCGACAGGGCCGACCCACCGGCCGATCCGGCCCAGTACGTGCCGTTGATCACCAGGTCGACCCGGCCACGTACCCGTGCCGGAATCATCTCGTCGATCGCCGAATTGATGGCCGCGTACTCGCCGCCGATGCCTGATCCGGTGAAGAACCGTGCCAGGAAGAACCACCACGGCGCGAATGAGAATGCGGTGGCGAAGGTGGCCAGTATGTACACGCCCAGGGTCAGCATGAACAGCTTCTTGCGGCCGAACCGGTCCGTCAGATGGCCGAAGTACAGCGCTCCCAGACACGCACCGACGATGTAGATGGCACCCGCGATCCCGATGTCACCGGAGGTCAGCGCCAGCCCGCTGCCCTTCTCGGTGATCCGGGACGCCACGGTGCCGACCATCGTCACCTCGAGGCCGTCCAGGATCCAGACGGTGCCGAGGCCGATCAGGATGCGCCAGTGGAACCTCGACCACGGAAGCCTGTCCAGCCGCGCCGGGATCCGGGTGCGGATCGTTCCGGTCTGGACCGCTGCATCCGCCATGCCCTCACCTGCTCTTGCGACCTGGCCCGTTACTGGGTACTGGTATCGGGTACGCAACGTTCGTGTTGCGCTGCTCCCTGTTGGGTCACCACCTTCGGTTCACCGCTCAGGGATCGACCCTGTACTGGGCCTGCTCGCGCGGATGCGGCGTGGGCGGCAGCAAGGAGTACGCCGATCCGGCCGCCGCGCTGCGATACGCGTCCGCGCTGGACGTGCCCGACAGCGCAGACCTCGGCCGCCGCGCGCCGCTGCTCGGGATGTTCCCGCTCCGGCTGTGGCGGCTGCTGCGCCGATCCCGTTGACCCGTCCATCGTCGGTCGGATACCCGCTATCGGCCGGACCGTCACACGGGTGTGACGATCCAGGCGCCGTCCGATACGCCGAGAACCGCCGCGCCGTCCCCCACGCCGCCCGCCGATTCCGCCACCCCCGGTCCACGACGTGACGCTGCCGGCCGCCCTGGTGGATTCACGGTGCGCATCGGGATTCCGGGCGATCGCGGCAGGGTATCGCTCGAACGTGCTGGGTATCGGCTTGATGCTCCTCGCCGCCTGCTGCAATGCGGCCGCGTCGGTGCTACAGCGCAAGGCCGACCGGGACGAGCCGCACTCGGCCCAGATGTCGCTGACGATGTTTGCGGACCTGCTTCGACGCCCCGCCTGGCTGCTCGGCGTGCTGTCCATGATCGTCGGTTTCGTGCTGCACGGCATCGCCATCGCCGTGTCCCGGATCGCTCTGGTACAGCCGCTGCTGATCGCCGAGTTGCCCCTGACGTTGCTGCTCGCGGCGTGGGTCTTCGGCCTGCGGATGGGTGTCCGGGAGGTCACGGCGATCGCCTTTGCATCGGTCGGACTGGCGGCGCTCGAGTACTGCCTGGCGCCCACCGGAGGCGATCCGGGACGGGTGGCCGGGACGGCGTGGATGATCGGGTCGGCGGCGACCGTGGCCGGGGTGGGTGTGCTGGTGCTGGCCGGTTACCGCGGCCGCGACGAGCGCCGCGCCGCTCTGCTGGGCATCGCCACCGGCGCCGCCTTCGGGTTCAACTCGTCGCTGATCGCAGGGGTGGGTGCCGAGGTCGCCCGGACCGGGAACCTGTTCACGGCATGGCAGACCTACGCCGTCGCCGTGGTGGGACCGGCCGGCTTCTTCCTGCTGCAGAACGCGTTGGCGGCGGGCAATCTGGTGGCATCGCAGCCCGGCCTCACCCTCACCAACCCGTTGGTGGCCGCCGTGTGGGGCATGGTGGTGTTCGGAGAGAGCGGGCGCGGCGCGTGGTGGACCGCCGGCGCGGCGGCGGGCGGGTTGCTCATCGTGGCAGGGACCATCCTGCTGGCCAGATCGCCGCTGCTGGATCCCGGCTCCGGCAAGGGGTCGTGAGGTTCAACCCGGGGTTTCGTCACCGCCCGGTGGCGATCGCCTGCCCCGTCCGAGCAGCGCCGACACCAGGCGGCCGCCGCCGCGGTACGCCGCCCTCGCCGCCCGCACCAGCCGCGATTCCCGCCGGGACTCCTCGACGACCACCGAGGTCCGCCCGGTCAGCGGGCGCCACGCGTTCGCCGCGATCCCTACGACCGGCACCGCGAGCAGCGCGCCGATGATGCCGCCGAGCCATGTTCCCGCCGCCAGCACCAGCACGATCGCCAGCGGGTGCAGCCGCACGTAACGGCCGACGACGAACGGCTGCAACACGTGCGCCTCCAACTCGTTCTCCATCAGCAGCACCGCCAGCAGGATCAGCGCGGCTATCAGGCCCTGGGTCCCCAAGGTGATCAGCACCGACAGGCCGCCGGCCACCAGCGCGCCCACCACGGGGATGAAGCTGCCGACGAACACCAGCAGGCCCAGCGGCAGGAACACCGGCACGCCCAGCAGGAACAGCGCGAAACCGATGACGATGCCGTGAATCGTGGCGATGATCAGCGTGCCGTGCACGTAACCGGACAGCGTCACCCACGCCGCGTCGCCGGCCTCCCGAACGCGCCTCCGCGCGCGGGCGGGCACCTTGCCGGTCAGCCAGTGCCAGATTCGCTCGCCGTCGTAGAGCAGGAAGAAGAGCACGAAGATGCCGAGCAGCACCTGGGCGATGACCTCGAAGGTGGCCTGCGCAACCGTGGTGATCGTGTGCATCATGCCGCCGCCGACGTGCTGCAGCCCGGACCGCACCTGCCGCTCGATCTTGTCCAGCGTGCCTGGGCCGACCGGAAGGTGGCCCTGCGCGAGCCATCCCCGAAGGTGCCGCAGGGACCGGGAGAATTGGTCGATCAACTGGTCGAACCGGTCGGCCATCACGTAGCCGACGACCCCGCCGATGGCCAGCACCAGGACGATGCACGCGACCAGGGTCACGCCCGCCGCCAGCCCGCGTCCCAGGCGAAGCCCGCGCAGCCAGCGGTTGACCGGCTGCAGCAGCGCCGTGAGCAGGATCGCTGCGGCGCACGGCACCAACACGAAGCCGATGGCCTCCAGCAACCGCAGCGCGAGGTACGCGGCCACGCCGATCAGCAGCAGCGCCGCCGCCCACGCCGCCACCGTCAGCACCGGCCGCGGCACCAGCCCGCGCGGTAACGACCCGGGCCGGCCCGCAAGGGCGCGCCGGATCCGGTCCCTGCTGCTGGGCCCTGCTGGCATGCCGGTGGCGTCCTCCTTCCAGCCTGTCGGTACCCAGCCCCCGGCGGATTGATCACCGTCGACGAGCGCTACGGCACGGAGGGCAAGGCTCGATGGCCGCGGTGCCGGCGTTTGAGGGACCCGGGATGCGGGCAGCACAGGCCGTGTAGCAGCAATATGCCGTCAGCGAGGCCACTGGTGACTGCCACCACCCCCACCACCGATGCCGATCCGCGCCCGCCGTCGATCCGCCCGATGCACCGCGGTCAGCGGTTGCTCTCGCTGCTGGGCACCACCGATCCCAAGGTGATCGGCATGATGTACACGGTCACCGCGCTGGGGTTCTTCATGCTGGCCGGCCTGATGGCGATGCTGATGCGCGCGGAGCTGGCCCGGCCCGGCCTGCAGTTCCTGTCCGACGAGCAGTACAACCAGCTGTTCACCATGCACGGCACGCTGATGCTGCTGCTGTACGCCACGCCCATCGTGTTCGGCTTCGCGAACATGGTGCTACCCATCCAGATCGGCGCGCCCGATGTGGCCTTCCCGCGGCTGAACGCCTTCTCCTACTGGCTGTTCCTGTTCGGAGGCCTGATCACCATCTCCGGCTTCGGCGTTCCGGGCGGCGCCGCCGCATTCGGCTGGACGGGCTATGCCCCGCTGTCCAACTCGGTGAACTCCCCCGGGGTGGGCGGAGACCTGTGGGCCATGGGCCTGGTGCTCTCCGGGCTGGGGACCATCCTGGCCGCGGTGAACATGCTCACCACGGTCATCTGCCTGCGCGCCCCCGGCATGACGCTGTGGCGGATGCCGATCTTCACCTGGAACATCTTCATCAACAACCTGTTGATCCTGCTCGCGTTCCCGGTGCTCACCGCGGCGCTGCTGGGCCTGGAGGCCGACCGGCACTTCGGGTCGCACGTGTTCGACCCCGCCAACGGCGGCGCGATCCTCTGGCAGCACCTGTTCTGGTTCTTCGGCCACCCCGAGGTGTACATCGTGGCGCTGCCGTTCTTCGGCATCGTCACCGAGGTCATACCGGTGTTCAGCCGCAAGCCCACGTTCGGCTACAAGGGCATGGTCTACGCCACGATCTCGATCATGGGGCTGTCGGCGGTGGTGTGGGCGCACCACATGTTCGCCACCGGCGCCGTGCTGCTGCCGTTCTTCTCCCTGACCAGCTTCCTGATCGCCATCCCCACCGGCATCAAGTTCTTCAACTGGATCGGCACCATGTGGCACGGCCAGATCACCTTCCAGACACCGATGCTCTGGTCCTGCGGGTTTCTGGTCACCTTCCTGCTGGGCGGTCTGACCGGTGTGATCCTCGCGGCACCCCCGCTGGACTTCCACGTTACCGACACGTATTTCGTGGTGGCGCACTTCCACTACGTGCTGTTCGGCACCATCGTGTTCGCCACCTTCTCCGGCATCTACTTCTGGTTTCCGAAGTTCACCGGCCGGTTCCTGGACGAGCGGCTGGGCAAGCTGCACTTCTGGACCACCTTCGTCGGCTTCCACGGCACCTTCCTGGTGCAGCACTGGCTGGGGGTGATCGGGATGCCGCGCCGGTACGCCGACTACCTGCCCACGGACGGCTTCACCCTGCTCAACGAGGTGTCCAGCGGCTTCTCCTTCCTGCTCGGCGCCTCCATGCTGGCCTTCGTCTGGAACGTGATCCGCTCCTACCGGCACGGTGAGGTGACCATCGCGGACGACCCCTGGGGCTATGGCAACTCGCTGGAATGGGCCACCTCAACGCCCCCGCCGCGGCACAACTTCACCTCGCTGCCCAGGATCCGCTCGGAGCGGCCGGCGTTCGACCTGCACCACCCGTGGGCGGCGGGCAGCCAGGCAGCCGGATCCCCGCTGGCCGCACTGAGCGCACCGCACGGCTCGGACGGTGACGGGACGCCGTAGCGGGCCTCGAACGCCGGTCGCCGCCGCCTTCGCTGGACGCCCGATGGTTTGCCTGCGTCGCGGCGCGGGTACGGCGTTAGCAGCATGCCGGTCGGGGCTGCCCGGCCGGTGCCCGTCGGAAATCGACAGCGACGAAGGAGTCAGACAACGTGACCAGCAAGAACTCTCAGCCCGCCTACACCGTTCCTTCTCTCGACCCGGAGCAGGGCGCCACGGTGGCCGGAATCCTGCAACAGCGCCTGGACTCGCTCAACGACCTGGCGTTGACGCTCAAGCACGTGCACTGGAACGTGGTCGGACCGAACTTCATCGCGGTGCACGAGATGATCGATCCGCAGGTCGCCGACGTGCGCGGCATGGTCGACCAGATCGCCGAGCGCATCGCCACGCTCGGTGTCTCGCCGGAGGGGACGCCGGGCGGCCTGGTGAAGCGCAGGACCTGGGACGACTACTCCATTGGTCGTGCGGACGCCATCACCCATCTGGGCGCGGTGGATGTCGTCTACCAGACGGTGATCGCCGAGCACCGGGAGGCCGCGGAGAAGACCGAGGAACTGGACCCCGTCACCAACGACATGCTGATCGCACACCTGCACTCGCTGGAACTGTTCCACTGGTTCGTGCGGGCCCACTTGGAGTCCCCCGCCGGCGCGCTGTCCACCGACGGTGCGCGAACGGAGCGTTCGGCGGCCGATCGCGCCAGCAGGTGAACCCGCCGGCGCCGGTCGTCGCGAGAGTGAGCGGCGCCGGCGCCGGTCGTCGCTCACCCAGCGCCCGGCACGGGCCGGACGTCGCTCATCAGGAATCCGTTGCGCGGCAGTGCCGGCATCCTGCGCAGATCGATGCTCAGGTCCTGCGGAGGAACGTCGTAGTGCAGGCCCCTGGTGAGCAGCCGCACGGACTCCGCCATCAGCGCGATGGTGGCGTTCTCGCCGGGACAGCGGTGCCCGGTGACCACGTCACCGCCGCCCTGCGGCACCAGCGTGTACGGATCGCCCTGCCAGCCCCGGAATCGCTCCGGCCGGAACTCTTCCGGATCCCGCCAGCACCGCGCGTCGTGATCGGTCCCGTACAGGTCCAGCACCATCCAGTCCCCGGTGGCGAAGTCGTGATCCGACCAGCCGAACGGCTGCAGGGCGCGGCCGCCGACCAGCGGGAAGAACGGGTAGTACCGGCGGACCTCCTGGACGAAGGGCAGCAGGTCCGACTCGTCGCCGTCGCGGAAGGATCTGCGCCAGTGCGGTTGCTGCAGCAGCGCGACGGCGGCGAACACCACGAAGCGGCTGACGGCGACGATGGGACGCAACACGTTGAGAAGTTCGACCGCGGCCACCGGCTCGGGCAACGGCTCGCCGTGTTCGTCCCGATGCGCGGCGATCAGCGCCAGAGCGGTGTCGGG